>DATHNU010000092.1:0-4631 GCA_035485695.1 Reyranella sp.
TGTCGACGCTCTGCATGGAGAGCGCCACGCCCTTGTTCAGTCCGGCGTCCGACAGGATCTTCTGCGTCTCATAGGCACGCTCGGTCGCGTTCTTGGTGTTCTGCACCGAAAGAGCGACCGGGTAGCCGGTGTCCTGCTTGATGCCGGCGACATACTTGGCGATGTCGACGTCGCGCTTCTGGATACCGAAGTTGGCATCGCAGCAGAAGATGTATTCGATCTTCTTCTCGGCGAACCAGTCGACTTCGCGATACAGCCGTTCCTCGCCGAACTTGGTGACCTTGGCCGCCGTCGCCGATCCCCAGTCGCAGAAGGTGCAGCGGAACGGGCAGCCGCGATTGGTCTCCCACAGGCCGATCCAGCTCTCCTGCGGATTGGCTGCCATGATCGAATCGAACGCCCCTTCGAGGAAGGGCGAGGGAATCTCGTCGAGATCGCGCACGCGGTCGATGTTGGGGTTGCGCACGAAGCCGCCGTCCGGCTGGACGAAGCTGACGCCCGGCAGCGACTGCCAGCCGGCGCGATCCGGGAACGCTTCCAGCAGCTTCAAGAACGTGCGCTCGCCCTCGTTGTGGACCGCGAGGTCGATCTGGGGGTTGGCCCGCAGAAAGGCTTCCGGCTGGTCCGGCACGTGCGGGCCGCCGAAGACGATGACGATGCCGGGCTTTGCCGCCTTAAGGCGGCGGGCGATTTCCAGCGAGATGCGGCCGTTCCACACGTAGGTGCTGAAGCCGACGAGGTCGGCGTCCTTCAACGACTCGACGGCGTCGGCGATGCGCACGCGCTTGTAAAGCGGCGGCAGGAAGGCGTAGCGGCCAGGGTCGGCCGACATCTTCTGCACGTAGGTCTGCAGCAATGCGACCGAATAGGGCAGATAGTTCTGGCCGGAGAAGGAGTTGTTGATCTGTACCAAGCCCACCACGACAGGCGCGCGCAGTTGCGCGACCGGGGCTGTCCCGGCGACGGCAGGCATCGGGTCGGGTCGATTGGGCGTCGACATCGGCGTAGAGGTAAGCTGCCCGAGCCCGTGATGCAACGCAATAACTGGTCGCAATCCCTTGAGATTGAAGGCCTTATTGTGGTTTTTCACACATAAGGCACGATCGGACCGAGATGGATTTCACAGGCAAGAACGTTCTAATCGCCGGAGGGGCCGGATTCATCGGGACCAACCTGGCGCTCGCGCTGGCGGCCCGGAATGCCCGTTTGCGCCTGACCATTCATGAAAAGCCGCTGCAAGCCCCGATCCCCGGCGCCGAAATCCTGGCTCTCGACCTGCGCCGGCCAGAAAACTGTGCCCGGGCGGTCGAGGGTATGGATTACGTGTTCCTCGCCGCCGCCCACACATCGGGGGCCGCCGTCATTCGGACCACCCCCCTGGTGCACATCACACCCAATGTGCTCATCAATACCCTGATGCTCGAGGCGGCCCACCGCGCCAAGGTCGCCAGGTTCTGCTTCATCTCCAGTGGCGCTGCCTACCCGCCGACCGCCGATCGACCGGTGCGCGAAGCCGAGATGTTCGACGGCGATCCGCACGACGTCTATTTCGCCGCCGGCTGGATGAAGCGTTACGCCGAAATCCTGTGCCGCACCTACGCCGAAAAAATCGCCCAGCCGATGCCCACTGTCGTGGTGCGGCCTTCCAACGTCTATGGCCCCTACGACAAGTTCGACTTCAATGTCAGCCACGTCACGGCCGCCCTGATCCGACGGGTGGTCGAGCGCCAAAGTCCGCTGGAGGTCTGGGGCACCGGCGAGGATATTCGCGACCTGATCTACATCGACGACTTCATCGATGGCCTGCTTGCCGCCTTCGCCACCACCCAGCCTCATCTCGCGATCAACGTCTGCAGCGGCACCGGCCGCTCCGTCAGGCAGATCCTGCAGAAGATCCTGGTCGCCGACGGCTACGACAACGCCGATGTTCGCTACGATCCCGCGCGGCCCAGCACCATCCCGGTGCGGTTGATGGATAGCAGCGCCGCACGCCGGCAACTTGGCTTCGAGGCGAAGACCTCGCTCGAGGAGGGGCTGCGCCGCACCCTTCAATGGTACAGGACGACGGCCAAAGTCGCTTGATCAGAACGGCCCGCGAAAGCGCTTGTACCCCTCGGTCATCGAACGCTCGACGGGCAGCGCGATGCCATGCCCTTCGCCTTTGACCTGGGTCAGGATGGCGTCCACCGTCTCGTGCTGGCTCGGATAGTAGATGTCTTCCAGGCTCTTGGCGGTCGGACAAGGCGCTGCCGCCATGCCAAGCATGGCCGGCGGCTGGCGCAACAGACGCGGATCGCGAACGACCAGTTGCCGGCAGACTTCCGCGGCGACGCCATATTCCAGCCACGACGTGTCGGCGATCACCAGGCGGCCGGTCTTGCGCACACTTGCGGCAACCAGATCCCAGTCCGGATGGCTGATCGAATTCAGGTCGACGATTTCGGCCGAGATGCCCGCCTCGTCCTGCACATATTGGGCGGCGCGCAATGCCTCGAGCACCATGACCGACGTGGCGACGACGGTGACGTCGCTGCCCGCGCGTGCCACGTAGCTGGTGAGCGGCACCCGCTTGTCGGACGGCGACACGCTGAAATCGAGATTGTAGAGCAGCCGGTGCTCGATACTGATCACCGGTCCAGGATGTCGATTGATGATCGCCGGATACATGTCCAGGATCGCCTGGCTGCTCGACGGCATGACCACGGTTAATCCCGGGTAGTGCGCGAAGGTCGCCTGCGGGCTCTGCGAATGCTGCGCGCCCTGGCCCCAGCTGCGGCCGACGACGATGCGGATCAGCATCGGGCAGCTCATGAGCCCGCCGAACATATAGCGGTACTTGGAAGCCAGATTGATGATCTGGTTCATCGCCAGGAAGGAGAAGTCGGCGCGGATGTGCGTGGTGATCGGATAGTCTCCGACCAGCGCCGAGCCGATGGCGACGCCCGTCATGCCCTCTTCCATCAGAGGCGTATCGAACACTCTTGCGGCGCCGTACTTTTCGGCAAGCCCGGTTGTCGAACCGAAGATGCCCTTAAAGTCGTCGACGCCCTGCCCCATGATGAAAACATTGGAATGGTCCGCCAGGGCGGCGTCCATGGTTTCGAGCAGCGCCCCCGCATAGGACAGGACGCGCGCGCCCTGCGACACCGGTTTGGCTGTGGCCACACTCATTGTTCTTGCACTCGCAGCACTAGATGACGTCCGTCAGCAGCTCGGCACGGCCCGGGGCCGGGCTGGCTTCGGCGAAGGCGACGGCCGCGGCGATCTCGCGTTCGAGCTCCGGCCGGAGCGCCTCGACCAACTGGGCGTCGACGATGAGCGGGTCGCGGCCCTTCCAGACATCGACGCCCTCTTTCGTGCGGTAGTTGAAGTGGAAATCCTCACCGACGCCGACATGTTCCTTGTAACGCGAAGTGACGATCTCCAGCACGAACGGCGCGCCGGCCCGGACGCGTGCCGCGGCCTCGAGCGTCGCCTGGCGGACGGCCATCGCGTCCCAGCCCTCCTCGACTCGGCGGCTGGCGATGCCGAACGACGCGGCGTGCTCGGCCAGGCGATAGGCCTGGCGGACCGGACGATGGCTGTGGACGGCGAGGCCATTGTCCTCGCAGAGGAACAGCACCGGCACTTTCATGAGCGCGGCGAAATTCAGGCTTTCGTGATAGACGCCCTCTTCGGTCGCACCATCGCCGAAGACTGCCACCGCAAGACGATCCATACCGCGCCGCTTGAAACTGAGCGCGGCGCCCACCGCATGCGGGATCGTGCTGGCCACGACGGCAGACGACCCCATCAGTCCGACCTCCGGCGCCGTCAGGTGCATCGAGCCCGCCTTGCCGCCTGAAATGCCGCCCTTGCGACCGTACAGTTCAGCAAACATGGCATCCAGCCGTCCGCCCTTGGCGATGTAGAAGCCGTGCGAGCGATAGGTCGCGAAAACGAGGTCGTCGGGGCGCAGCCCGTCGCAAACGCCGACGGCCACCGCCTCCTGGCCGATCGACAGATGGACCGGACTCTGGATCTTGTCGGACGGATAGAGCGCGATGATCCGTTCCTCGACGAGCCTGATCAGCAGCGCCGTCCGGAACAGCCGGCGATAGATCGCTTCATCCTTCACAGACAGATGCTCCCCGGCAGTTACCCTTGGCGTGGCTGCCGACTGCTAAAGGAGGCCGCCCGATCTGGCAATTGCTCATCGTGCCGCTCAGAAACTGCGACTCTGGCCGCCATCGACCGCGATATTGGCGCCATTCACGAGACTTGCCTGCACAGAGCACAGGAACGCCACCACGGCCGCCACCTCCTCCGGCGTGCCCAGCCGGCCCAGCGGATAGTCTGCATCGATCATGCGCTCGAACGCCGCCGGGTCGCGCCGCCTCTCGTCGTCGAAGCCGGTGCCGGCGATAGCGATGCCGCCTGGCGCCACGGAATTGAAGGTGATGCCCTCCCGCACGAGGTACGTCATGGCGGAAAGCGACTTCATCAGCCCAGTCTCGGCAGCCTTCGCCATGGTGAACCAGGGCCGCCCGCCGCCTTCCTTGCCGCCGTAGATCGAGGTGATCGTCACCACGCGTCCCCACTTGCTGCGGCGCATGTGCGGCAGGGCGCGCCGGGTGAAGCGCACGGCGGCC
>DATHNU010000093.1:0-2039 GCA_035485695.1 Reyranella sp.
GTGCGGTGAATGGCCTATGAGCGTCAAGACGCTGTTTCTGATCAATGTCGCCGTGCTGTTCCTGAGCTCGGGCACCGCCTGGTACTTCTGGCGTCTCAACCGCGACAGCGCGGCGCTCCCCTGGTGGTCCGCGGGCACCGCCCTGGCCGGCCTCGGCCTGATCGTGTTCGGCGCCTTCGCCCCCAACCCGCCGCCGCCGATCGCCGTCCTGGCCGCCGCGCTGTTCGTCGCCGGCTGCGCGATGCTGTGGGAGAGCATGCGCCGCTTCAACGGCCGGCCGGCGCGCAAAGGCCGGCTGGCGCTGATCGTCGTGGCCTTCGCCGCGATCCTGGGCCTCGCCCTCCATGCCGGCGCCGACCTGCGCGAGCGCGTCAGTCTCTTTTCGCTGGCCATGGCGGCCCTGGCCGCCCTGGCGGGCTGGGAAATCATGCGCGGCAGCCGGCAGGACGCGCTGCTGAGCCGCCTGCCGATGGCGGTCATCTTCGCCGCGATGGCCGTCGGGCTGCTCGGCCGGATGACGGTCGCGTGGCTTCATCCGCCGGGACCGGCCACCGCGACCTTCTACGATGCCATGGGTGACTACCTGCCGCTGGTCAACACGATCGGCATTGTCTGCCTCAATATCGGCTTCGTGATCATGATGAGCGAGCGGCTGAGCGGCCACTATCGCAAGAACGCCTTGACCGACGAGCTGACGGAATTGCCGAACCGCCGATCTTTCCTCGAGCAGGGCGAGCAGCTCACCCGGCGCGCCCGCAAGGACGGCACGAAGGCGTGCGTCCTGATGATGGATCTCGATCACTTCTCGGACGTCAACCGGCGCTTCGGCCATGCCGGCGGCGATCGTGCGCTCGCGGCCTTTGCCGGGCTGCTGCGCGACCGCGTGCCGCCGCCCCATTTCGTCGCCCGCTATGGCGGCGAGGAGTTCTGCGCCTTCCTGGGCGAGGTCGAGGCCTCGGAAGGCATGCGGATCGCCGAGGGCCTGCGCGCCAGCCTCGCCGCCCAGCCGATCGACATCCGCGGCCAGGCGCTCAAGCTCACGGTCAGCATCGGTGTTGCGGCCCTCACCGACGGCGACCTCGACGGCGCCATTCGCAGCGCCGACGAAGCGCTCTACCAGGCCAAGGACCAGGGCCGCGACCAGGTCATCCTGAGCCAGCGCAAGAGCCCGGAGCCCGGCGGCGCGAACAAGTCGACGTTCGGCCTGGCCCGCGGCTAGCGCACTCCGTGCTTTGTCGAATCACGATCTTTGCTGGGAGCGCGCCACTCCAGTGGCGCTCCTGTCATGCTCTTTTGAACCGCAAGCCTACGGCCCGCCCGGACTCATGAGCGAGCCGGAGGCTCGTGGTCTGGAAGACCATGAGCGCCACTGGAGTGGCGCGCTCCCAGCAATGAGTTCACTTCACCGGATGCTTGCGCAGCCCGGCCTCGTCGACCTCGACGCCCCAGCCCGGCCCCGTGGGCAGGATATAGTCGCCCTTGTCGAAGAGCGCCGGCGTGTCGACGATCTCGTCGCGCCACGGCACGCCGTCGATGTCGATCTCCATGATGCGGAAGTTGGGAACGGCGGCGCAGAAATGCGCGCTGATGGCGCTGGCGAGATGGCCGTAGAAATTGTGCGGCGCCACGTTCACCTCGTAGACGTCGGCCATCGCCGCGATCTTGAGCGATTCGTAGAAGCCGTTCCAGATCACGTCGACGATGGCGGTGTCGAAAGCGTAGGCCTCGAAGTAGGGCCGGAAGTCGCGGCGCTCCAGCAGCGTCTCGCCCGAGGCGATCGGACAGGGCGCGTCGCGGCGCAAGAGCGCGATCGACTTCGGATCGTGCGCGTCCAGCTCGAGCCAGGTGAGCTTGGCCGGCCCCACTGCGTCGGCGATGCGCCGGAAGCCTTCGGTGCGGAAGTGGAAGTTGGTGTCGAGCATGATGCCGACATCGGGCCCGACGCCCTGTCGGAAGGCCTCGACCGTGCGGGCGGCGCTGCGGGCGATGAAGGCGTCCCAGTCGCGCTGGGGGAAGCCGCGGCCGACCACGAAGCCCGG
>DATHNU010000094.1:0-10036 GCA_035485695.1 Reyranella sp.
GCGCCAGCTGATGAAGCGTGCGGCGCATCTCACCTGGGAGGAGAGCGCGTCCTACACGCTCACCCTCGCCACGGCCTATCGCATGCTGTTCGGCCATCGCCCGCACATCCTGCGGCCCGGCCACAATGTGCTGGTGTGGGGCGCGGCGGGCGGCATCGGCTCGATGGCCGTCCAGCTGATCGCCACCGCGGGGGCCAATGCGATCGGCGTGATCTCCGATCCGTCGAAGAAGGACTTCGTGATGTCGCTCGGCGCCAAGGGCACGGTGAACCGCAACGACTTCGAGTGCTGGGGCCAGCTGCCCGACGTAGACGACCAGAAGGGCTATGCCGAGTACATGAAGAAGGTGCGCAAGTTCGGCGCCGCCATCTGGGAGATCACCGGCAAGGGCAACGACGTCGACTTCGTCTTCGAGCACCCCGGCGAGCAGACCTTCCCGGTGTCGTGCAACATCGTGAAGCGTGGCGGCATGGTGGTGTTCTGCGCCGGCACCACCGGCTACAACCTCACCATGGACGCCCGCTTCGTGTGGATGCGCCAGAAGCGCATCCAGGGCAGCCACTTCGCCAACCTGCTGCAGGCGAGCCAGGCCAACCAGCTTGTGATCGAGCGCCGCATCGATCCCTGCATGAGCGAAGTCTTCGAATGGGCCGACATTCCCAAGGCCCATACCAAGATGTGGAAGAACCAGCACAAGCCCGGCAACATGGCGGTGCTGGTCTCGGCCAAGCGGCCCGGCCTGCGCACGCTGGAAGACGCGCTGGAAGACTGATGGTCCTGGACAATCTGCTTGGCCTCGCCGCTGAGGCCGAGCGCGATGCCGAGGCCTATGAAGTCGCCGCCCGCGAAGCGGTGCGCGCACTGGTGGCGCCCAAGGGCAAGGTCGACCCCAAGCTGCTGGAGCGCGAGCAATTCGCCGCCCATGGCTTCGCCTGGATCGCGACCTATGTCGCCGCCTTGCGCCAGATGCGGCGCTGGGCCGAGGCCGGCGGGAAGGGCGAGCTCGAGCTGCTGATGCTGCAATCGGCCTTCGGCGAATATCTCGCGCAGCTTTCCGGCGGCATTGCGATCAGCCAGGTCGAGATCGTGCGACCGACCGATCTCGGCATCGATGCCGCGGCGCTCGACACCCTCCCGGTCCGTAGGTTGATCGCGGGAAACACCGCTGCCGTCCGCCTGCGCATTGCCGAGCTGATCGGCGACGGGCTCGACTCGGGCGATTTCGGCGCCCTCGAACTGGGCGACGACTCGCTGGAAGAAGTGCGCCGCCAGTTCCGCCGTTTCGTCGAGGCCGAAGTGGCGCCGCATGCCCATGGCTGGCACCTGCGCGACGAGCTGATCCCGCTGCCGGTCGTCGACAAGATGGCCGAACTCGGCGTCTTCGGCCTCACCGTGCCCGAGCAATGGGGCGGACTCGGCATGGGCAAGCTCGCCATGTGCGTCGTCACCGAGGAGCTGTCGCGCGGCTATATCGGCGTCGGCTCGCTCGGCACGCGCTCGGAGATCGCCGCCGAGCTTATACGCGCCGGCGGCACCGAGGCGCAGAAGGAGAGGTATCTCTCGCGCATCGCCTCGGGCGAGATCCTGCCGACGGCGGTGTTCACCGAGCCCAATACCGGCTCCGACCTGGCGAGCCTGCGCACGCGGGCGGTGCTGGACGGGGACACCTACAAAATCCAGGGCAACAAGACCTGGATCACGCACGCCGCGCGCGCCGACATCATGACGCTGCTGGCGCGCAGCGACGCCTCGAAGCCCGGCTATCAGGGCCTGTCGATGTTCCTGGCGGAAAAGCCGCGCGGCACCGATGCCGAGCCGTTTCCGGCCAAGGGCATGAACGGCAGCGAGATCCGCGTGCTGGGCTATCGCGGCATGAAGGAATACGAGATCGGCTTCGACGGCTTCGAGGTGCCGGCCGCCAACCTTTTGGGCGAGAAGGAGGGCCAGGGCTTCAAGCAGCTCATGGCGACCTTCGAGAGCGCGCGCATCCAGACCGCGGCGCGCGCCGTCGGCGTGGCCCAGAACGCGCTGGAACTCGGCCTGCGCTATGCCAGGGACCGCATCCAGTTCGCCAAGCCGCTTTATGCCTTCCCGCGAGTCGCCGGCAAGATCGCCTGGATGGCGGTCGAAACCATGATCGCCCGCCAGCTCACCTATTTTGCCGCGCGCGAGAAGGACAGCGATCGGCGTTGCGACATCGAGGCCGGCATGGCGAAGCTCCTGGCCGCGAGGGTCGCCTGGAGCAACGCCGACAACGCACTGCAGATCCACGGCGGCAACGGCTACGCCATGGAATACCCGGTGAGCCGCGTGCTGTGCGATGCGCGCATCCTCAACATCTTCGAGGGCGCCGCCGAGATCCAGGCCCAGGTCGTGTGCCGCGGCCTGATCGAAGGACGGAACTGAACTCAGCGACGACGCGTCGCCGCTACCCGACGGGGCTGAAACGCCTGTCCCTCGGCCGGAAACTGCGTCCGGGCAACGTCATCGCCACGGGGACACGGGGCCTCGCGCGCGCGGGCTCCGATCGCTGGTGCAGCACGGCCGCGGCGGCCGCGAGAAACAGGACCGCCCAGCAGGTCGGGCCGACATAGGCTCCCGATGCCTGCCCCAGGATGGCCCAGACCATCCAACAGAACGCGGGACTGGGCACGCCAAGGACGCGAAACCAGATCGTTATGGCGCCGGCAATGATCAGGCCCCAGATCAAGCCGAGATAGATCCAGTGCAGCCAGAAATAGTTGATCACCAGTTCCGTCGCCGGCGTGACGACCTGCCAATGTGCCGAGTAGAACGGCGAGCGCAGATAGAGATTCGTGACTTCGCGTTCGAAGAAGGGCTCGCCCGTGAGTCCGTTTCCCGCGAACGGGTAACGGTCGATGGCGTCGAACCCGGCCAGGGCGGGTCCCTGCACCCGGTAAAAGAAGCTCGGATCGTTGCCCGACATGATCTCGTTGAGGCGCGCGGGAAACAGGGACTGGGCCAGCACGATGAATGCGGCCAGGAAAATCGCCGCCACGCAGGCGACCAGCAACAGGCGGCCGAAATCCAGCCGGCCTGACGGGCCACGGCTTGTCAGGAACAGCATGTAGGGCAGGATCAGCACCAGCATCAGCAGGAGGGTCGGCCCCGGCATTGCATAGAGTCCGACGCCGACCAGCCCGACATAGGCAACCAGCTTCCAGCGCCAGGTGCTGATCACCATCCAGATAAAGGTGAACAGGGCAAAGCAGAACGTCACGCTCGCGGGTTCGGACGCGAAGAACTTCGGCCGGACGCGACCGTAGAACAGCGTATCCCGCAGATCGTTCTCGTAGATGCCCTGCTTGTAGATAATGTTGCGGACCGCGTCGCTGATGGGCCGAAAACCCGCATGGCCTTCGAGCAGGCATCCGACCAGAATGACCAGGGCAAAACCCAGGAACAATCCGGCGATTTGCCGCCGGCTGCCCTGCGTCACCGTCAGGAACAGCGCGTAGCCGATGGTGATCGAATAGGTGAGCTGGATCAGCCCATTGGTCCGCCGCGGCAGGAACGCAATGTTCGGCGCACAGAGGACGGAGGCGAGATAGAGCACCACTACGCCGATGAACCAGGCGAATGCCTTGGGCTGGATCTGATCCCGTCTTCGCCAAAGAAGTATCAGGCCGGCAACGCCGGCCGGCGCGGACGGGAACGGCACCTTGGCCGAGATCTGGACGGTGTAGTTGGTATAGAGGCCGAGCAGGAACAGGCAAATCAGGGCGCAGTCCAGCCAGTCGAGACGAAGCGGGCCCCGTGCATTGGCCTGCTTCCCGTCGACGGGTCCGAAGTCGACACGAACTTTCCGGTCGAGGACGTAGTCCACCATCCGAGCGTCTCCAAAGGCCCGATATCGATGGTTTTGGCAGCTTCTGGCACGGCCTCCAGTGGCCATTTGATGACCAGAGGCGCGCCGACGCTTCGGGAAGACCTCATTCGCTTCGGCAGGCGACCTTGAGATCTATCACTTTTTCGGCGGATAGCGCTTGAAGGTGGCGAGATGGTTGCACAGGCCGAGCGGACGATGATTCACGAGCCGCTGCAAAAGAAGGCGGTGTGGTGCGAACCGGGCTATGCGCGAACCGTGCTCGCCGGCCACGCCGGTCGCCTCGAGCCGATCTATTTCCAGATCTCGATTTCCAGATCTCGATCGAATCGATCAGCGGTCTGTCGCTACGAACTTGATACGATCCTCGCCGATGAGCTCCTCAGGGCACGAGGACGGCCGCTCCCTGAAAACGGCCGGCCCGCAGGTCCGCCAAGGCGTCGTTCGCGCGCTGCAACGGATAGACCGTCGTCGTCGTACGGACACCCGCGCGCGGGGCGAGCTGCAGGAATTCCACGGCGTCCTGTCGCGTGAGGTTGGCGACCGACAGGATCTGACGTTCCTCCCACAGCAGCCGATAGGGGAACTGCGGGATGTCGCTCATATGGATGCCGCCGCAGACAACCCTGCCGCCCTTGCGTACGGCGCTGAGCGCCGCCGGCACCAGCGCGCCGACCGGCGCGAAAAGAATGGCCGCATCGAGCGGCTCCGGCGGGAGATCTTCCGAGCCGCCGGCCCAACGCGCTCCGAGCGACAGCGCATAGTCTTGCGCGGCCACGTCGCCCGCGCGGGTGAAGGCATAGACGTCGCGTCCCTGCCATCGGCAGACCTGGGCAATGATATGGGCGGCGGCGCCGAAGCCATACAGGCCGATCCTGCGGCCCTCGCCGGCGAGTTTCAGCGAACGCCAGCCGATCAGGCCGGCGCACAGCAGGGGCGCGGCGGCGACCGGGTCGTCGAAATCGTCGAGGGGAAAGGCGTAGGCCGCGTCGGCGACCACATGCGTGGCGAAGCCGCCGTCGCGGCCATGGCCGGTGAAGATCGGCCGGTCGCAGAGATTCTCCTGGTGGGCGGCGCAATAGGGACAGATCCCGCAGGTATGGCCGAGCCAGGGAATGCCGACGCGTCGCTCAAGCGCCAGCGAGGTGACACCCGGTCCCAACACGTCGACGATGCCCACGATCTCGTGGCCCGGCACGATCGGCAGGCGGATGCCGGGAAGTTCGCCGTCGACGATGTGCAGATCGGTGCGGCAGACGCCGCAGGCCTCGACCCGCACGCGGATCTCACCCGGGCCGGGCCGAGGGTCGGGCCTGCTTTCGAAATCGAGGGGCCGGCCAGTGGCGGCGAGGGACATTGCCTTCACGATGCTCTCCCACGAGGGACAGCCTGACTATCGATGCCGCCAAGCTTCCTCGCCCGAAGCATGGTCGATCAGCGGCGCCTGGTCTGAATGACAAGCAGCGTGGCGAGGCCGGCCACGAGATAGAGGCAGCCGACGATCAGCGAAGCATAGACATCGCCCAGCGCCTGCGACAGCGCGCGATACCCGGCCAGCGTCAGGAAGCACAGGCTGGCGGCGAACAGGCCGCCGGCGATCAGGTAGCCGCCAAGCGTCGCGGCGAAGCGGCGTCCGGCGTTTGCCGCGGCGGCGGCGGCGAAGAGGGCGGCTGTCTTCACGATGGTAAGAAGCATCGAACCGTCCTCCGTCCCGCGCCCGCTCACCGCCGGACCAGCGCGGCCAGCACGAAGCCGGCCAGGGCGGCAATCGCGACGGCGGCCAGCGGCTTGTCGCGGATCGCCGCCTCGAGCTGCACGCGGCCTTCCGCCATCGCCTCGGCTGCGTCCGTCTTGCCGGCAAGCGCGTCGACCATCGTCGTGGCGCGGGCCAGGATTTCGCGCGCCGCCTCGCCGGCGGCCTTCATGGCCTCTGCGCCTTCGCTCTTCACCGCCCGTTCGATGGTCGCCGCCAGTCGTTCGAGCTCCTCGCGGAGCGCCGCCGATTCTGCGCCGAGAGAACCGTTGGTATCCTGTGTCTTGCGCGCCGTCATGCCTGCCTCCATCGCTCGCGCGAGCGATGACGGCAGGCGGCGAGGGAGCTCTCGACCTGCATCAACGACCGCTGGCCCCATGATAGGCCGAATACGGGCCGCGGGCATTTATTGGCTTTACGCGACAAGGAGCGCTGGGAAAAATCCACCACCGTGCCAATATGGCAGTGGAGTAGGAGACAGCCATGCAAGGATCACTGCGCGGCAATGCCGGCCCCCGCTACCGGCACGCTGCCGACGAAGGTGCCCCGTACGAGACCATCGCCGTCGACAAACTGACGCCGATTATCGGCGCGGAGGTCGCCGGCATCGACCTGGCGCAGCCGCTGTCGAACCGCCAGCAGGACGAGCTGCACCGCGCGCTTGCCGAAAATTCCGTCATCTTCTTCCGCGATCAGCACATCACGCCCGACCAGCACGTCGCGTTCGGCCGGCTGTTCGGCGAGCTGCACGTCCACCCGGCGGCGCCGCACGAGCCCGGCCGCCCGGAACTGATGATCATCCATGCCGACAAGGATTCGCCCCGTGCCAATGGCGAGGGCTGGCACACCGACGTGAGCTGCGACGTCGAGCCGCCGATGGGCAGCATCCTCTACATCAAGACGTGCCCGCCCAAGGGCGGCGACACGCTGTTCGCGTCGATGTACGCCGCCTACGAGGCGCTGTCGGACCGCATGAAGACGTACCTCGAGGGTCTGACCGCCATCCACGACGGCGAATCGGTCTATCGCGGCCTCTACAAGAATTTCGGCGTCGCCGAGAAGGAACAGTATCCGCGCGCCGTGCATCCCGTGGTCCGCACCCACCCGGTGACGAGCAAGAAGGCGCTCTACGTCAATCGCGGCTTCACGCGCGGCCTGATCGGCGTGCCGCGCGACGAAAGCGACGGCATCCTGACCTACCTCTACCAGCACATGGAGAACCCGCTGTTCCAGTGCCGTTTCCGCTGGCGCGAGAACTCCATCGCCTTCTGGGACAACCGCTGCGTCCAGCATCGCGCCATGTGGGACTACTGGCCGCACACACGAAGTGGCAATCGGGTTACAGTGGCGGGCGACAAACCGTACTGATGGCTCGCCCTCCGCCGGGAGGGGAGAGCCAGCGAAGGCAGGATCGAGATTGCTCGTCATATTTGATTGCGACGGCGTGCTGGTCGACAGCGAGCCCCTCGCCAACGTGACCCTGTCCCGCCTGCTCAATGCGCAGGGGCTCGATTGGTCCGTCGCCGAAACGATGCGCCGCCTGATGGGCCTCTCGCTGAAGTCATGTGTCGAGATTTGCGAAGCCGAGCTCGGCCGCAAGATGCCCGACGATTTCGGCGAGACCCTGCAGGCCGCGACCTACCAGACCTTTCGCGAGGGCCCGCTGCAGGCGGTGGCCGGCGTGAGGCCGGCCATCCTGGCGCTGCAGCAGGCTGGCCTCGACACCTGTGTCGCGAGCTCGGGCGCGCCGGAGAAGATGCGCTTCACGCTGGGCCTCACCGGCCTGTGGGACCTGTTCGACGGTCGCATCTACAGCTCGAGCCAGGTGCCGCGCGGCAAGCCGTTTCCCGACCTCTTCCTCCATGCCGCGCTCGACATGAACGTCCAGCCGTTCGACTGCACCGTGGTCGAGGATTCGGTGCCGGGTGTGAAGGCGGCGCGGTCGGCCGGCATGCGCGCGCTCGCCTATGCCGGCGCGTCCTACGCCCATCGCGACGCCTTGGCGGCGGCCGGCGGCGAGCTCTTCGATTCCATGGACGAGTTGCCCGGCCTGGTCCTGCGATGACCGGCTCGTGGACCATGGGCGCCGGCAAGCCCGAGCGCGTGATCGTGGTCGGCGCCGGCATGGCGGGCCTCGTCGCCGCCCGCCTGCTGCACGATTCGGGCTTCGCGGTGACGGTGCTCGAGGCGCGCGACCGGCTGGGCGGCCGCACCTGGACCGACGACTCGCTGGGCGCGCCGCTCGATCTCGGCGGCTCGTGGGTGCATGGCGTCGAGGGCAATCCTTTGACCCTGTGGTGCGACAAGCTGGGCATCGCGCTCGTCGAATCGCAAGGCGATCGGCTGTTGATCGACGACCGGGCCACGGCGCCGACGCGCGAGGGCCAGCGGCGCCGCGCCATCCTGGGCCGCGCCGCCTTCAAGACGGCGATCGAATGGGCGAGCTGGAAGAGCAAGGCGATGACCCGCAGCTGGGGGCCGCGTTCGATCTCGGTCAAGCAGGCGGTCGATCCGTTGCTGCGCGCGCCGTGGCTGCCCGAGGTCGACAAGCTGGTGGTCGCGACCTTCGTGGAGATGAGCGAAGGCGTGCAGGGCGCACCCTACGATGCGGTCGCCGCCGAGGAATGGTTCCCGACCGAGGGCCTCGAGCGTAACGGCCAGCCAAAGGGCGGCTTTCATCAGCTGATCGACGATGCCGCACGGGGCCTCTCGATTCGCCTGGGCTCTCCCGTGCAACGCATCGCCTGGCGCGCCTCAGGCGTGACGGCGATCCTGGTGAGTGGCGAGGCCATCGAAGCCGATCGTGCCTTGATCACCGTGCCGGTCGGCCTGCTGCGCGCCGGGCTGCCCGCGCTCGATCCGTCGCCGCCCGAAGACCAGCGCACCGCGATCGGCCGGCTGGGTTACGGGGCAGGAGTCTTGGGCAAGATCTACCTGCGCTTCCCGCGGCGCTTCTGGCCCGAGCGGCCCAAATGGTTCGGTCGCCTGCCCGACTCGCCCGAGCGTCGCGGCACCTTCAATACCTGGGTCAGCCACGAACAAGAAACCGGGCGGCCCATCCTGCTGAGTTTCAGCAACGGCGCGACGGCCGCGCGGCTTGATCGCACGGCCAGCGATGCCGAGGTGAAGGACGTGGCGATGGCGTCGCTGCGCAAGATGTTCGGGGCCGATATTCCCGAGCCGGAAGCGATGGTCTTCCCGCGCTGGCTGAGCGATCCGTGGTCGCGCGGCGGCTATTCCTATCCCGGGGTCGGCAGCGCGCCGGAGGACCGGCCGGTCCATGCCCGGCCGCTCGCCGGCCGCGTCTACTTCGCCGGCGAGGCGACCGAGCCGGTCGAATACGGCACGGTGCATGCGGCGCTGTGGTCGGGCGAGCAGGGGGCGGAGGCGATCTTCCGGGCGGCAACCGGTGCCACGCCGACGCGGAAGGCGCGCCCCTGGGCGGCCGCGCGCGTCGGCGCCAGCCGGCACAACGACTAAATAAGTGATAAGACAGGACCGTCAGGAGTTTGAAGCATGACCCTCGCCAACATCCTGTTCTTCCTGGTGATCATTTCGGGATTGGCCACGCTCGGCATGCTGTTCGCCGGTCTGATCAGCATGAGCCGCAACGTCGACGGCAACATCGAAGGCGGACGGCGCAGCAACAAGCTGATGTGGTGGCGCGTGCGCCTGCAGTTCCTGACGATCGTCCTGATCCTTCTCTGGTACTTCGCCAGCCGGAGCTGAACCGATGGTCACCCTCACCCGCATCTACACGCGCGGCGGCGACGCCGGCCAGACGTCGCTGGGCCGCGGCGAGCGCGTCGCCAAGCACGATCATAGGGTCGAGGCCTATGGCACGACCGACGAGGCCAATTCGGTCATCGGCCTGGCGCGCAGCGCCATCGCGCGCACGCTGCTGGGCGGCGAGCGCTACGCCGAAGCCGACGCCATGCTGGGCCGCATCCAGAACGACCTGTTCGATCTCGGTGCCGATCTCTGCACGCCCGAAGGCGAGAGCAAGCGCGGCGAACAGGCGCTGCGTATCGTGGCCTCGCAGGTCGAGCGGCTGGAGCACGAGATCGACGCCATGAACGCCCAACTTCAGCCGCTCAATTCCTTCATCCTGCCCGGCGGCAGCGAGGCGGCGGCGTGGCTGCATCTCGCCCGCACCGTCGCGCGTCGCGCCGAGCGGCGCATGACGCGGCTGGCTGCCGAACAGCCGATCAACCCCGAGGCGATCAAGTACATCAACCGTCTCTCCGACCACCTGTTCGTCCTTGCGCGGCGCCTGAACGACGATGGCGCGACCGACGTTCTGTGGGTCCCGGGCGGCACGCGCTAGCAGCTTCAACTTGTTGAAAAATTGAGGAAAAAGCTTCCACCCTGCGATTTTGTGCAGTGCGCCATAGCCTTGACATGATCGCCTGAACACCCCTACACGAAAACCCCTT
>DATHNU010000095.1:0-2714 GCA_035485695.1 Reyranella sp.
CCGTTCTCACGGAAGAAATTCAGAAAAGTCGACCTGATCTCGTTGACGCCGCTCATGTTCATCCAATCGGGAAGTTGGCCGGTGGGCCCGCAAAAATGCTGCCTTTTCCGGCCGAACGCTTTTAGAGGAGCCCCGCCGGACTGTCCAGAAACTGTGCAAGCAGATCATGGGCTTGCCGCAGCACGCTAAAGCCCGTTGATAGCGCATCTCACCGCGTTGACAGTCTTGGTAACGTCGTGGTTTCCTCCTATCTGTTCAAGACGACCACGTCGGGAGAGATCGGCCAAATGGCCGGCGCCGAAGGAGCAACCGCCCCGGAAACTCTCAGGCAAAAGGACCGCGTGGTGAGGACAGCATCTGGAAAGAGGCGCCGAGGGCTTTAGGGCCTAAGGGCGTCCGCCGACGGGATAATACTCTCAGGCACAGCGACAGATGGGGCTTCGATGGGCTTCTCGGGAATGGTCCCGGGAACCCAAAGAGGGCCCTGTGATGCTTGCGCGTGATGACCAGACCCCGCTGAAACGCACTCCCCTCTACGACCTGCACGTGCAGCTCGGCGCCAGGATGGTGCCGTTCGCGGGCTATGACATGCCCGTGCAATACGCCGCCGGCGTGCTGAAGGAACACCTCCATACCCGCCAGAAGGCCGGCCTGTTCGACGTTTCGCATATGGGCCAGCTCACGCTGCGGGCTTGCTCCGGCGCGCCGGAAGACGCGGCATTGGCGCTGGAGCAGGTGGTGCCGCAGGACATCCTGGCGTTGCCCCAAGGCCGGCAGCGCTACGCCCAATTCACTAATCTCGATGGCGGCATCCTGGACGATCTGATGGTCGCGAATTTCGGCGACCATCTGTTCCTGGTCGTGAATGCCGCCTGCAAGGATGCCGACGAGGCGCATGTGCGCGAGCATCTCTCGGACGCCTGCATCATCGAATCGCTGCCGAATCGCGCGCTGCTGGCACTGCAGGGGCCGAAAGCCGAATCCGTGCTGGCCAAATATTGTGCAGATGCGCCGGCGATGCGGTTCATGGATGCAGGCCCGCGGCAAATTGCCGGCATCGCCTGCTTCGTTTCGCGTTCGGGTTACACCGGCGAGGATGGTTACGAGATTTCAGTGCCGGCCGACGAAGCCGAGCGGCTGGCAAAACTGCTGCTCGAAGACAGCGATGTGCTGCCGATCGGTCTCGGCGCGCGCGACAGCCTGCGCCTCGAGGCCGGGCTTTGCCTCTATGGCCATGACATCGACAGCTCGACGACCCCCGTCGAAGCTGCGCTGGAATGGTCGCTGCAGAAGAGCCGCCGCGCCGGCGGCGTGCGGGTCGGCGGTTTCCTCGGCGCCAGGAAAATCCTCGCTCAATTCGCCGACGGCGCGACCCGCCGGCGCGTGGGCCTGAAGCCGGAGGGCCGTGCGCCCGTGCGCGAAGGCGCACCGCTCTTTGCCGACGAAACCTCACATGAGTTGATCGGCGCCGTCACCTCAGGCGGGTTCGGCCCGACGCTGAACGCGCCTGTCGCGATGGGCTATGTGCCGACGGAGCTCGCACGCACTGGCACGCGCCTGTTTGCCGAAGTCCGGGGCCAGCGACTGCCGCTCACGGTCAGGCCGACACCATTCGTCCCCAATACCTACAAGCGCTGAAGGAAATCCCAAAGGAACCCCCATGACCATCCTGTACACGTCCGACCATGAATGGCTCAGCATCGAGGGCGATGTCGCCACCATCGGGATCACCGACTATGCGCAGTCGCAGCTCGGCGATGTCGTGTTCATCGAGCTGCCGAAGGTCGGGCGCAGCCTGAAGAAGGCCGAGCCTGCCGCGGTCGTCGAATCCGTCAAGGCCGCCTCCGATGTCTATGCGCCGATCTCGGGCGAAGTGCTCGAAGTGAACGATGCCGTCACCGCCGAGCCCGCGCTGGTCAATTCGGACGCCGCCGGCAAGGCCTGGTTCTTCAAGATGAAGATTGCCGACAAGGGCGAGCTCGGCGGGCTGATGGATGAAGCCGCCTACACGGCGCACACGGCCTGATGGACGAGGAGAAGCACATGAACGCACCGTTCAAAGCCGTCGATGAAGCTGCCACCAGTTTCGTTCGCCGCCATATCGGCCCCTCGCCGCGCGATGTCGCCGCGATGCTGGAGACCGTGGGCGCGAAGTCGCTCGGCGACCTGATGAACGAGACGCTGCCGGGCTCGATCCGGCAGAAGGCGCCGCTCGAGCTCGGCGTCGCGCTGAGTGAAACCGAGGCGCTCGCGCATATGGGCGAGCTCGCGGCGCAGAACCGGGCATTCACCTCGCTGATCGGCCAAGGCTATTCCGGCACGATCCTGCCGGCGGTGATCCAGCGCAACATCCTGGAAAATCCGGCCTGGTACACGGCCTATACGCCCTATCAGCCGGAGATCAGCCAGGGACGGCTGGAAGCGCTGTTCAACTTCCAGACCATGATCTGCGATCTCACCGGCCTCGACGTCGCCAACGCCTCGCTGCTCGATGAGGCGACCGCGGCGGCGGAGGCGATGGCGCTGGCCGAGCGCGCAGCGCCGGCGAAAGCCAAATCATTTTTCGTCGATCACGACGTGCACCCGCAGACGCTCGCGGTGCTGCGCACCCGCGCGGAGCCGCTGGGCTGGAATCTGATCATCGGCGATCCCGCCACCGATCTCGCCAGGGCCGACGTGCTCGGCGCGCTGCTGCAGTATCCGGGTTCTTCCGG
>DATHNU010000096.1:0-5461 GCA_035485695.1 Reyranella sp.
AGCCCAAGGGGGCACTGCACGCCCATCGCATGATGATCGGCTGCATTCCGGCGGTCGAGCAGATGCTCAGCCACTGGCCACGCGGCAACGAGGTGATGTGGACACCGGCCGAATGGGCGTGGATCGCCGGCCTCTACGACGCGCTCTTTCCGGCCTGGTTCTACGGCACGCCGGTGGTGGCGCATCGCTTCGCCAAGTTCGATCCCGAGCGCGCCTTCGCTCTGCTCGAAAGGCACAAGGTGGGCGTGGCCTTCATCCCGCCGACCGCGCTCAAGATGATCCGGCAGGTCGCGAACCCGCGCGATCACTGGCGCTACGACGTGCGTGCCGTCTCTACCGGCGGCGAGGCGATGGGCGAGGAGCTGCTGGCGTGGGGTCGCGACACGTTCGGGACCACTATCTCGGAAGGCTACGGCCAGACCGAGATGAACCTGATGCTGCTGAACTCGCCCGACTGGTTCGAGGTGCGGCCGGGCTCGTGCGGCCGCGCCTGCCCCGGCCGCAAGGTCGCCATCGTCGATGCCCAGGGCCGCGTCCTGCCGCCCGGCGAGGAAGGCCAGATCGCCGGGTGGCGGCACGATCCCATCGTCATGCTGGAATACTGGCGCAATCCCGAAGCGACCGCCGCCAAGTATGCCGGCGACTGGCTGCTGACCGGCGATCTCGGCCGCATCGACGAGCAGGGCTACGTCTTCTTCAAGAGCCGCGACGACGATGTGATCACCTCGGGCGGTTATCGCATCGGTCCGGGCGAGATCGAGGAATGCCTGATGGGACATCCGGCCGTCGCCATGGTGGGCGTCGTAGGCGTGCCCGACCCGGTGCGCACCGAGATCGTGAAGGCCTTCGTGCAACTGCGGCCCGAGATCGCGGGCACGGATGCCCTCAAGGCCGACCTCGCAAGCTATGTGAAGACCCGGCTGGCAGCCCACGAATATCCGCGCGAGGTCGAGTTCGTAACCGAGCTGCCGCTCACCACGACGGGCAAGATCATGCGCCGGGAATTGCGGCAGCTCGATGCCGAGCGGAAGGGCCGTCATCGCTAGACGTCTCGAAGCATGATCTCAAAGCGCCGCGTTTAGTGGCTGCGCCAATCCTCAAGCCCAAGTCCGCCGACGCGACCGAATTCTCGCGCATTGTGGGTTACGATCTTGAGTCCCCTTCGCAACGCACAAGCCGCCAGCAGCAGGTCATAAGCTCCTATAGGCGTGCCCTGGCTGTTCAGGCTTGCGCGCAATTGCGCCGCCACACGGGCATCTTCGCGTTCGAACGGCAGGACAGAGATCGTGTTCAGAAGCATCCGCATGGCTTCCCGTACTCGCGGCGCCAGGTTGGGATTGCGCGCCAGCCCGTACTCGACTTCCATCTCCGTGACCACCGAAACGGCCAATTGCGGCGGCGCTTCCTGACGGAGCCGCGCCATTACGGCCAGTTCGCCGCGCGCAAAGTCACTCAGCACATTGGTGTCGAGGAGGTATTTCACGAAAAGGCATCTTCACGCGGCGGCAGCAATTCGCCTCGATACGATTCAAAAGGCGGCATGTCGGAAACGCCCTGCCATTCCAGGATCAGTGATGGCCAGCCGGGACTGCCGAGTGTCTTCTTGTCCAGCCATTCGCGCAGCGCCTTGCGAATCAACCCGCTGCGCGTCTCGCCCAGTTTCTTGGCGGTTCGGTCCAATTCCTTGGCAGTTTTATCGTCGAGATAGAGGTTGAAGTTCATGAGGAATCACCAGATGCTCAGATATAACCTATTACAGGTTATATTTGAGCCGAACCTTCTGCAAGGACATCGCCGCGCGAAGTTGTCCCCACGCTTTCACACATTCAGGTGCCGGCAGGAAACTGCTCAAGGGCTGCCATGAGCGGGCCTGGAGGCCCGCGGTCCTAAAGGCCCAGGAGGGTCTGCGCGTTGCCGTCGGGAAGCGCTCCCAGGAGTGCCACGAGGCCGATCAGCGCCGCGGGCCACCAGTCGGCCAAACGGCTGAACGCATCACGCTGCGGGGCTCGCTGGGAATGAAGCTGGATAAACATGGCGAAGCCTTTGGTGATCGGGAAAAACACGGCAGAAATATGAATTAACTTTATGGAATAGAGTCCTGATATTCAAGGAAATTTTCGCATCACTTAAAGTATAACATTAGACAATGCCTATGAATCCACCTCGAGGCCGATTAGCCATTTTTTTCAATGAGTTGGGATTTAGCCCAGCGAGTGAAGCTCAGTTCTCAGCTCGCGGCGGCGGAGAGATTGAACTGCAGCTCGGCCAGGCGGGCGTAGAGCCCGTCGCGGCGCACGAGATCGGCATGGCGGCCGATATCGACCACCCGCCCATGGTCGATCACCACGATTCGGTCGGCCTTCTGCACCGTCGCCAGACGATGGGCGATCACCAGGGTCGTGCGCTTGTGCATCAGCCGGTCGAGCGCCTGCTGCACGGCCAGTTCGCTTTCGGCGTCGAGCGCGCTGGTCGCCTCGTCGAGCAGCAGGATGGCGGGATCGCAGAGCAGCGCGCGGGCAATGGCGATGCGCTGGCGCTGGCCGCCCGACAGGCGCACGCCGCGGGCGCCGAGATGGGTGTCGAAGCCCTGCGGCAGCGCTTCGATGAAGGACAGCGCCGAGGCCGCCTCGGCGGCGGCGCGCACCTCGGCGTCGCCGGCGTCGGGCCGGCCGTAGCGGATGTTGTCGGCAACCGACGCGGTGAACAGCACCGGCTCCTGCGGTACGATGGCGAGCGCGCGACGCAGGTCGGCGAAGCACAGCTCGCGGACATCGATGCCGTCGACGCGGATCGCGCCCGCTTCGGGATCGTAGAAGCGCAGCAGCAGGTTGAAGACCGTGGTCTTGCCCGCGCCCGAGGGTCCGACGATGGCCACCGTCTCGCCCGGCGCGACGCCGAGCTCGAAGCGATCGAGCGCCAGCGAATCGGGGCGCGTCGGATAACGGAACGAGACGTCCTCGAAGCGCACGCTGCCCTGAACCGGCCTGGGCAGCGTCTGGGGATTGGCGGCTTCAACGATGACCGGGGGTTCGGCGCCAAGCTCGGCCAGGCGCTCGGCCGCGCCCGCGGCGCGCTGCAGGTCGCCGATCGTCTCGCTGATGGCGCCGCCCGAGCTCGCCACCAGCACGGCATAGAAGACGAAGGCCGAAAGGTCGCCGGCGCTGATGCGGCCGCTGATCACGTCGTGGCCGCCCATCCACAGCAGGAAGCCGACGGCGGCGAAGACGATGAAGATCACCAGCGTGGTCATGACGGCGCGCCGCGCGACGCGGCGGCGGGCGGCGTCGAAGGCGCGTTCCGTGGCCTCGCCGAAGCGCCGGGCGGCGCGGTCCTCCTGGGCGAAGGCCTGCACGGTGCGCACCGCGTCGAGCGTCTCGCCGCCTTCCGACACCATGTCGGCCATGCGCGCCTGCGCCTCGCGCGACAGCGCGCGGACCTTGCGGCCGAACAGGATGATCGGCGCCACGACGAACGGCACCACGGCCAGCACGAACAGCGCGAGTTTGGGGTTGGTGATCACCAGCATGGCCACGCCGCCGATGCACATCAGCATGTTGCGCAGCGCCACCGAGGCCGACGAGCCGATGACCTGCTCGATGAGCTGCGCATCGGCCGAGATGCGGCTCATGACGTCGCCCGAACGCTTGACCTCGAACCAGGCCGGGCCCAGCCGGATCACGTGGGCGAACAGGTCGCGGCGCAGGTCGCCCACCACGCGCTCGCCCAGCCACGAGACCAGGTAGAAGCGCGCGCCCGAGGCGATCGCCAGAACCACCGCCACGACCAGCAGCGAGGCCAGCGCATAGTTCAGCACATCGGGCCGGCCCTGGGTGAAGCCGCGGTCGATCAGGGCGCGCAGGCAGGCGCCGAAGGCCAGCACGGTGCCGGCCGCCACCAGGAGCGACAGCAGCGCCAGCGCCACCCGGCCGCGATAAGGCCTGAGATAGGGGCCGAGCAGGTTGAGGCCGCTGAATCGGTTCATTGCGGATGCCATGTCAGCGGGACGCCCAGTTCGCCCGACAGGTGGCCGATCAGGTCCGGCCCGCCCCTCGTATCCTTCCACTGGCCGGAGCTCGCATCGTAGGCATAGTGACGCGCCCCGCTTTGCGGAGAACTCAGCCAGATCTGCTGGGTGGGTGCATGTTTGTTGATGAGCCAGGTGCCGTCATTGCCCTCGACCGTCAGCACGCCGCCCTGCAGTTCGGCATCGGCATGGGGGCCGATTCCCTCCTCAAGGGCGGCGAGCAGGCTGTCGGCCAGGCTTTCGAAGGCTGAATCGCTCATGGGCTGGGCCGGTCTACAGGGCGGTTTGGCCGGACACAACACTCCTCCCCGTCATACGGGTCGGCGTTTTGGCCGCTCCGCGGCCAAAAGCGCCCAGGTGGCCCGTAGGGCCGGAGGGGGAAGGCCCCAAAGGCGATATTTGAGCGCCTGAGATCATGATCTTCGTCCTGCAAGCGCCTCGACTGGGGCCTTCCCCCTCCGCCCCCTTCGGGGGCACCTCCCCCGTATGACGGGGGAGGCAAGGAGACCGCTTGTCCCCGCCCGGCGGCACCTGTATACCCCCGGCCCTGTCGCGCCGGCCGGTCGGAAATCGGCCCTGAAGCGCTGGAGAAGACGATGAAAGAGAAGATCCACCCCGACTACCACAAGATCACGGTGGTCATGACCGACGGCACGTCGTTCGAGACCAAGTCGACCTGGGGCAAGGAAGGCGCCTCGTTGCGCCTCGATATCGATCCCAAGACCCATCCGGCCTGGACCGGTGTGCGCCAGAGCATCGACCGCGGCGGCCGTGTGCAGCGCTTCAAGGACCGCTTCGGCATGACCAGCGGCATGGGCGCGGGCACCAAGTCGACCGGCGCCAAGCCGGAAGAGACGCCAGCTAAGGGCGCGGCCAAGAAGAAGTAAGGCCGAGGTTTTCTAAAGCCTCTGTTACACTACCGTCTCCGGTTTTTGGGGAGACGGTGTGGTGAAGTCCCTTCGAGTCGTCTGTGCGCACGATTGTCCCGACATGTGCTCGCTCATCGCCCATGTCGAGGACGGCAAGGTCGTGCGCATACAGGGCGACCCCGATCACCCCTACACGGCCGGTTTCGCCTGCGGCAAGGTCAACCGCGACGCCGACCTGGTGAACTCGCCGGAGCGCATCGCCACGCCGCTCAGGCGCACCGGCCCCAAGGGCGCCGGCCAGTTCAAGCCGATCTACTGGGACGAGGCGCTCGACGAGATCGCCGCCAAGTGGAAGGCGATCGTCGCTGAAAGCGGCCCGCTCGCCCTGCTGGGCTACGCCTACTCCGCCCATCAGGGGCTGATGAACCGCGGCCTGGTGAACGGCCTCTTCCACGCGCTGGGCACTTCGCGCCTGCAGGCCGGCACGGTGTGCGACACCTGCTGCGAGACGGCGTGGGACATGACGCTGGGCCCGGTGGGCGGCGCCGATCCTGAATCGGTCGTGCAT
>DATHNU010000097.1:0-7821 GCA_035485695.1 Reyranella sp.
GCCGTCGATGCTGCGGTTGAGGTCGAACTGCAGGGTGATCGCGGTCGCGCCGAGCCCGCTGGTCGAGTTCATCGAGGCGAGGCCGGGGATGGCGGCGAACTGCTGCTCGAGCGGGGTGGCGACCGAGGAGGCCATGGTCTCGGGGCTGGCGCCCGGCAGCGTCGCCGACACGGTGATCGTCGGGAAGTCGACGTTGGGCAGCGCCGACACCGGCAGAAGCGTGTAGGTCGCCGCGCCGAACACCAGCAGGCCCAGCATCATCAGCGACGTGGCGATCGGCCGGCGGATGTAGGTTTCAGAGACGTTCATGGCGGGCCGTCAGCTCTTGCGGCCGGAATCCGCGGGGGCCGGGGCCGGCTGGTCGATGCGCACCGGGCTGCCGTTGGACAGGCGGTACTGCCCGTCGAGCACGACTTTCTCGCCGACGGTAAGGCCCTTGCTGATGACGGTGTAGCCGTCCTGCGTCGATTCGATTTCGATGACGCGGCGCTCGGCGGTGTTGTCGGGCTTGATGACGTAGGCGTAGGCGCCGTTGGCGCCCTGCATGACGACGCGTTGCGGCACCGTGACCGCATCCTTGCGCATCGACAGCTCCAGCCGCACGTTGACGAACTCGCCCGGCCACAGCTGTTCGTCGGTGTTGGCGAAGGTCGCCTTGAGCCTGAGCGTGCCGGTCTGGGCCTCGATCTGGTTGTCGATCAGGGTCAGCTCGCCTTCGGCCAGCTTGTAGCTGTCGTCGGCCGAGTAGGCGATGACGGTGAGCGGCTGCTTCGCCTGGTTCTTGCGCAGATTGTGGTTGGCGAATTGCGGCACGGTGAAGTTGACGAAGATCGGCTTGATCTGGGTGATGGTGACCAGCGTGGTGTTCTGGTTGGCCTGCACCATATTGCCGAGATCGACCAGACGCTGGCCGGTGCGGCCGTCGATCGGGGAGCGGATGTCGGCATAGGAGAGGTTGAGCTTGGCATTGTCGATCTGCGCCTTGTCGGCGTCGATCGAGGCCCTCAGCGAGTCGACGGTGGCCTTCTGCTGGTCCCAGCTCTGCTTGGACTGGAAGCCGGTCGGCACCAGCTTGCCGTAGCGCTCGAGATCGAGCTGCGCGCCCTCGAGCTGGGCCTCGTCCTTCTTGAGGTTGGCATTGGCCTGGTCGAGCATGGCCTGGAAGGGACGCGGGTCGATCTGGAACAATTGATCGCCCACCTTGACGTTCTGGCCTTCCTCGAAGGAGATCTTGACGATCTGGCCTTCGACCCGCGAGCGGATGGCCACCGTCTTGTAGGCCTGCACGTTGCCCAGCCCGCGGATCACCACCGGCACGTCGCGCGCCTCGGCGATGGCGATGGTGACGGGCACGGCCGGCTGGCCAGTGGCGGACGCCGCCGCGCGCGCCTTGTCGCGGCCCATCTGGTTGATGACGATATAACCGGCGACGACCATGCCGATCAGCAGAGCGGCCGCCCCAAACTTGGACAACGTCCTTGTCTTTTTACTCATCCGCACCGACTCCATTGGCGGATCCCGCCCGAGTTGCCACGGACTTCATGCACCATCATGGCTATACGACGGTTGCGCCCCAAAGCATGCCCGCGGCGAATCAGTTTGAGGCAACAATCCTGCCATGCGCCAGCGCTTTGCGATTCACACTTTATGCTAGATGGTGCGTGTTTTGAACGCAGTCTTTTCTATATATCGGTTTCAGGGCGTCCAGATGGGGGAGAGCAATGCCGAGCGGGCGCAAACGAATTCTGTGGCGGGTGACGCCGCTGCTCGGCCTGGCCGTGGCCCTGGGATTTTCCGCAATCGCCGGGAAGGCGCCGCCGGCGCTCGATGCGCTGCTGCCCCTGCTGGGCCTGATCGTGCTGATGGCCGTGGTGTTCGCCGCCGTCTATCACGCCGACGTGATCGCGCACCGCACCGGCGAGCCTTACGGCACCTTGGTGCTGACCGTGGCGGTGACGGTGATCGAGGTCGCGCTGATCCTCTCGATCATGCTGGCGGGCGAGGGCGCCCCCAGTCTCGCGCGCGAGACCGTGTTCTCGGTGATCATGGTCGTCTGCAACGGCGTGGTCGGGCTCTGCCTGATCCTGGGCGGCCTGCGCTATGGCGAGCAGGGTTTCCGCCTGCCGGGTGCCAGCGCCTATCTCGTCGTGCTGATGCCGCTCGCCACGCTCACCCTGGTCCTGCCGACCTACACGACGAGCATGGCCGGGCCGTTCTACACGGCCACCCAGCTCGGCTTCGTGAGCTTCGTCACCCTCGCCCTCTACGGCGTCTTCCTCTACGTCCAGACGGTGCGCCATCGCGACTATTTCCTGTCCGATCTCGGCGGCGCGGCGGAGGACCATGCGACGGCGCCCAGCCCGCGCCAGCTCTGGGAAAGCGTCGCGCTGCTGCTGGTCGGCCTGGTCGCCGTCGTGCTGCTGGCCAAGGGCGTGTCGGGATCGATCGAGACGCTGGTCGTCGCGGTGGGCGCGCCAGTCGAGGCGGTTGGCCTCCTGGTGGCGCTGCTCGTGCTGCTGCCCGAGACGGTGGCGGCGTTGCGCGCGGCCCGGCGCAACGAGCTGCAGAAGAGCCTCAACCTGGCGCTCGGCTCCTCGCTTGCCACGATCGGCCTTACCATTCCCGCCGTCAGCCTGCTGGCGATCACGCTCAAGCAGCCGCTCGAGCTCGGCATCGACAAGAACGATACGGTCCTGCTGGTGCTGACCTTCCTGGTCAGCCTGGTGACGTTCGGCGGCGGCCGCACCAATATCCTGCCCGGCTTCGTTCACCTCGTGCTGTTCGCCATCTTCGTCTTCCTGATCTTCGTTCCGTGAGGGCACTGGGGAGTGGACACATCACCGAGTCAGGCTCCTCTCCCCCGCTAGGGGGAGAGGTTGGGTGAGGGGGATGCGCACGTCGTTGCCCCCTCACCTAGCCTCTCCCCCTAGCGGGGGAGAGGAATTCGAGTTGTGTCCACGCCATAGCCGTGACGGGGGCGGCTCATGTTGTGTCCACTTGTGCGCCCGCGGGCGCCCATGCAAAGACGACATCGCCGCACCACCAGCGCCGTACCACACCCAGGGAGAATGATCGTTGCGTGAGCTGCTCCAGTATCCGGACCTTCGCCTGGCCGAGGAAATCGATGCGCTGGAGAAGCATGCACGCGAGGACGACCGCGAACTCGGCCGCTTCAGGGCCGTGCGCTCGGAACTCTCCCGCATCGCCTGGAGCGCGTTCTCCTCGGCGCTCGACTGCGATTCCGGGCCGCTGTCGCGCACCGGCGTGATGGTCTTTCCCCTCGACGAAAGCCTTGCCGCCCAGCTGCTGGCGGCCCTGCTCGAAAGCCGCAAGACGCCGCTGCGGCACGACGATTTCGCTTTGGGCTATGTCAGCACGGCCGCTTCGCAAAGTGACTACATGAACGCCTGCAACGAATATCGCGAGCTCGCGCCACGCTCGCTGGCGCTGTTGACGGAATTCCTGGCGGCGAACGGCCCGACGATCGAGCAGGCGATCGGCCATCCGTTCCGCATCGGCTCGACGCGTCAGTTCCAGCTGGTGCCGCGCGACGTCGCGGCGGACCGGCATACCGACGGCTGGCCGACCGCCATCCGCAAGGTCTTCATCCTGCCCCAGGGCGCGGGACGGCGTTCGGGCACGACGTGGTTCTGCCAGCGCAACGGCGAGGAGCTGACGATCGAGAGCGAGAAGCCGATCTGGGTGATCTTCGAGAACAGCGTCGTCCTGCACGCGCCGATTTGCGGCGCGGCGCTCAGGCCCACCATCGAGTTCGACTTTCTGCCGGCGAGCAGGACGTCGCTCGAGCCGGTCTTTGCCGGCCTGGCCGGCTGGTATCCGTGGTTTCCGACGCAGGACGGCCTGCTGGAAGGCACGCGCATCGCGCTCGGCCGCTGCTACGCCGACGAACCCGCGACAGGGTTCAGGAGCCGCATCCGCCGCCTTGTCGGGCGCTGACGAAGCGTCGCGTCAATCGCGTTTGGGTGCCGAGGCGAGGAGCGACCGGATGCGGCGCTCGAGATCGGCATGTTCGTAGGGTTTGGCGAGCGCCGGACCGTCCTCGCAAAGTTCGCCCGCCGCCTTGGCCGACCGGGCGATGCCTGCCGACAGGACGACCTTGATGTCCGGACGTTCGCGGCGAATCCATCGCGCCAGGCCGAAGCCGTCCATGTCGCCGGGCATGACGATATCGGAAAAGGCCACGTCGACCGCCACGTCGGACGTCATTACCTCGATGGCCTCGCGCGCGTCGCCGGTCTCGACGACATTGTAGCCGCACTCCCGGAGATAGTCCGAGAGCGCCATGCGGACAAGAACCTCGTCGGCGACGACGAGAACGGTCGGCGGCGGCTTGCCGACCGATTCGGCGGATGCGTCCTGCAGCGATTTCATGGCGCCATTAACGTCCGTTCCGGCCAATGGTTGCGTGTGCGCCACCCGACCTTTGTGCTTGCCTTGGCCGCCGTTGCTGGAGGAATCTTGCGCGCCCGCAGGGCGCCCCGAGTAAGTCTGCTTCCGGTCATGAACGCGGCACTAGGCATCGAATTCGAACCCGCCGACAAGCAATCGCCCACCATCCTGGTGGTCGACGACGTCGTTCTCGCCCGCATGGTCGCGGCGAGTCAGCTTCGCCACCATGGCTTCGCCGTTATCGAAGTGAGCAGCGCCGAGGAGGCGATGCGGATCCTGAGCGCGCCTGTGCAGGTCGATCTGGTGTTTGCCGATGTCAACCTGGAGGGCAGCAGTCTGGACGGCTTCGCGCTGGGCCGCTGGGTCAGGGACAACAGGCCCGAGATGAAGGTCCTCTTCACCTCGGGTGTGGTGCGCTCGCCCGCGCCCGACGGTGAAACCGTCCTGCCCAAGCCCTACAAATATGAAGAACTCGTGCGCCGCATTCGCGCCCTGCTGGCATCCGATCGCTGAACGTTCAAGCCGCCAGCACGAACGTCGCCACCGACAGAACGAAGATCGACGCCCATACCGCGACGCTGGTGCTCTCCGCCGGCAGCGCTGCATGCAGCTTCGGCCATCCCGCCCAGAAGGCGTAGAAGGCTATCAGGGGCGCCAGCAGGATGGGAATGACGATGGCCCACGGCATGTGGCGCGAGCACATGTCGACGGCGGTGAAATTGGCCACACCGGACGCGGGAACGAGAATACCGGCGAGCCCGCCTGCCCAGCCGGGCATCGTGCCCTGGACGGCGCCGACCACGACCATGATCGTCAGCACGATCCAGAGGCCCGCGGTGACGAAGAGTCCCTCGATCGCCGCCTCGAGTGAGGCCTCGCCGCTGCCCGACGGCTGGTACATGGCGTTGGCAAGCATGAGACCATAAAGCACGGCTGCAATCGCCAGCAGCATCAGCAGGCCGATGGGCCAGGATCGTTGCGATGAGGACGGCATTGACATGGCGATAGCGCCTATTCGTTCGCGCAGCAGTCGAAGGCTTTACCGGAAGCCCGCTCTTTTGCCCAGCGACGGCGAACCCTTGTCGGCGACGGTCAATTGCGCGAAGAACGAGGTCACGAAAGGGAGAATCGCCCGCCATGCCCGACACAGCCGTACAGACCTCCGACGATCAGCTCTTCGCCGAATTGCGCAAGATCGACACGCCCACCATCACCAATGTGGTGGCGACGTATCCGAAGAATCCGTTGTGCCTCGGCCTCTACAATCCGTGGACCGAGAACTGGTACACCGACACGTCGATCCGCTGCATCTATCCCGAGATGGGCGCGATCGTCGGTTACGCCGTGACCTGCGTCTACGGCCTGCCGGATCCGAACTATGCCGGCCGGCTTTCCTTCATGGATGTGGTCGACGCGCTCGACGCCATGAAGAAGCCGACCATCCTGGTGATCCAGCAGAAATGGCCGCCCGAGCTGCACAACAAGGCAGGCCTCGCCGGCGAGATGATGGTGAGTTCTATGATGGCGGTGGGCTGCGTCGGCATGCTGTCGAACGGGCCGTCGCGCGACGTCGACGCCATCCGCAAGCTCCGCTTCCAGCTCCTGCTGGGTGGCGTGACGGCGGGCCACGGCGAAATGGCGGTGCAGTCGGTCAACGTGCCGGTCTCGGTCGGCGGCATGGACGTGGCGCCGGGCGACCTGATCCATATGGACGAGAATGGCGCGGTGAAGTTCCCGCCCAAGCACGCGCCGGCGATCGTCAGGAACGCCCAGGCCATGCTCGACGACGAGGCGCGCCGGCTGGTGCTGCTGCGCAAAGCCAAGACCGCGGCCGAGGTGCGGGCGGCGTCGTCGGGCGGCGCCTACACGCCGAAGAAGGGGTAGAAGCCGTTCCGCTAGGGTGCGCTGCGTCGTCGCTGGACGCAGGCCACGGCGTCGGCAACTTTCCACGGCAAGCGGCGTTGCAGCGGCGGGCTCGCGAGGTCGTTCGCATGGCGCGCATCCTGGTAGTTGAAGACGACAATTCCATCGCCATGGCAATGTCCTGGATGGTCGAGGATGCCGGACATTCGATCGTCGGACCGGAACGGACCGTGGCGACCACAAGACAGGTGCTCGCCCGGCAACGGGTCGACCTTGCGCTGCTGGACGTGATGCTTGGCGGTGAAACGGTGTTCCCGATATCGGACCTGTTGGACCTCGCCGGCACGCCGTTCATCTTTGTCACCGCTCATCCGGCTTCTGCATTCCCGGTGAAGTACCGCCACCGGCCGGTGATGCTGAAGCCGTGCAGGCCACGCGCGCTCATGGCACTGATCGGGCAGATTCTGGGTGAAACCAATCCGGCGTGATGGATGAAGGCGAGTCCGCGTCATGTACCCGCCACGATTGGGCGGCGGCGATCGCGTGGCCACAGACGGGTCACGCAACACCAGGCTCGTCGGAACATTTTCTCAGGTGCCAGTTCGCTCCTCCACTGGCGGCTCCGTGTCAGGGTTCCGACAGGGTGTTCACCCGGTGAGGTCGGAATCCGGGACGGCGCCCTTGAAGGCGCTTTTTCTTCATGTTGTCCACCCCACGGGCCTGGCAGGGGTCGCTCCCCGATGGGGCCAGGACGTGGGGTGGCGGCTGAGCTGATGTGCGAGGCGAAGACGGCGGCCGAGGTCGGGCTACGTTGTCGGGCGGTGTCTACACGCCGAAGAAAGGGCGAGTTCGCACGGCGCCGCATGACGACAACGTTGTCATCCATTTTTGTCACGTCAACTGAATCGGGCTGGACAGTGGGGAAGGGGCCATAACAGCAGCGGCCCGGCGGCGGCGATAAACTACGCCTACCCAAGGTGCGGCGGGGTCAGTAAGAACCTCGCCATGACCGCCATCCCTCCTGCAGCAGTTCTCCGACCCGCGCGCTTCGGGCTGGCGGCCAAGCTGTTCGCCATCCTGATCCTGCTGGGGGCGGTGGCGGTGCTGATCACCGGCGTGCTGGGCTATGTCCGCGCCCGCGATGCGCTGGAGCGCACGATCTTCGCCCAGCTCACGGCGGCGCGCGAGACCAAGGCGCGCCAGGTCGAAACCTATTTCCGCAGCATCCGCGGCGAGATGCGCCTGCTCGCCAGCGCGAAGATGACCGTCGACGCCATGCGCGGCTTTCGCGACGCCGTCGACGAGCTCGACCGCAAGGACGTGCCCGCCGATCTGCGCCGCCAGGTCGATGGCTGGTACCATAATCAATACATGCCGATGGTGCGTCGCCTGCTGGGCGCCGGCACGCCGGCCAACGATTTCCTGCCGACCGGATCGTCGCCGTATTTCCTGCAGGGCCTGTATATCGTCGACAATCCGCAGCCGCCGGACCGCCGCGCGCTGCTCGACGATCCCGGCGACGGCAGCGCCTACTCGAAGCTGCATGCG
>DATHNU010000098.1:0-6230 GCA_035485695.1 Reyranella sp.
GGCACGCTGCGCGATGCCACGGCGCTGGTGCTGTTCAAGGAGTATCCGCATATCGACGTCCCCGAGCGCGCCGACGATCTCTTCACCGTGATGGAAGGCGCCATCGAAGGCCGCACCCGGCCCGTCATGGCGGCCTGGGACTGCCGCATGATCGGCGTGTTCCACACCACGCGCCAGCCGATGCGCGGCTTCGTCGACAAGCTGTCGGCGATGGAGGGCAAGGACGGCGTGCTGTCGCTGTCGGTCGCCCACGGCTTCCCGTGGTCCGACATCAAGGAGATGAGCAGCAAGGTGATCGCCATCACCGACGGCGACCGGCCCAAGGCCGAGCGCCTGGCGCGCGAACTGGGCCGGGAATTCTTCGCCATGCGCGACGCTACCCAGCCGCCCTACGTCTCGCTCGACGCGGCGATGGCGCGCGTGAGCTCGCACAACCTGCCCAAGCCCATGGTGCTGGCCGACGTGTCGGACAATGCGGGCGGTGGTGCCGCGTCGGATTCGACCTTCATCCTGAGAGCCCTGCTCGACCGCAAGGTGAAGGACGCCGCGATCGGCATGATCTGGGATCCCGGCGCGGTGAAGCTCGCCTTCGAGGTGGGCGAAGGCGCCGAGCTCGACATCCGCCTGGGCGGCAAGCTCGGTCCGCAATCCGGCCCGCCGGTCGACGCGCGGGCCAGGGTGCTGAAGGTCGAACGGAACGTCAGCATCGAGTTCGGCGGCGAGCGCAAGAGCGTGGGCTCGATCGGCGATGCCGCGGCGCTCGAGATCGGGGGCGTGACGGTGATCGTGAACTCAAAGCGCACGCAGTGCCTGAGCCGCGACTGCTTCACCAAATTGGGCGTCGATCCGTCGACCAAGAAGGTCGTGGTCGTGAAGTCGATGCAGCACTTCCACGCAGCCTACGCGCCGATCGCCAGCGAAGTGGTCTATGTCGCCGCCCCCGGCGCGCTGGTGCCGGACTGGTCGCTGCTGCCCTACACCAAGGCCGACAAGACGCAGTGGCCGTTCGTCGCCGATCCGCACCGAGCGTCGACAAGCTAAGAAGTCTCCCGCTTACGCCTCCCACCACTCGGCTGACTTTGCCTCGACCTGGAAGGGCAGCGTCGTGGCGGACACTGTCCGCCATCCTCGTCGCCAACGAGCAGCGCATAATTCCTTGCGCGTACGTGCACCACAGGGCGTACCACGCATCACGAGTACCTCCGGCGTAGTTGCGGCAGAACCGGCAGCAAGCATCATGCCTCGACGCGTGTTCGACCGGCTGGCGGCTTGGCCTGCCTGGGCGTCTCGTGAAAGAGGCCACTCATGGACGAGAGGCTGGGGCCATTGGTCCTGTTCGCGGCGGCCATGTGCCTGACACCGGGGCCGAACGTCGTCATGGTCACGGCGTCGGCCGCCAATTTCGGCTTCCGCCGCGCCGTCCCGCAAATGCTGGGCGTCACGGCAGGCTTCGGCGTCATGATCATCGCGGCAGGGTTCGGCCTGGCCGGCTTGTTTCATGCCGAACCGCGCCTGCATGCGGTGCTGAAATATGCCGGTGCGGCCTATCTGCTTTATCTCGCCTGGCGCATCGCACAAGCCGACGCGGCCAGCCGCGATTCGACGCGCGCGCGGCCCATCAACTTTGTCGAAGCGGTGCTCCTCACCTGGGTCAATCCCAAGAGCTGGGTGACGACGGTGGGCGCGCTCGCGGCTTACACGACCTTGCACGGAGACATGCAGTTGCAGGTCTCGATGATTGCGAGCGTGCTCGCGGCGGCCTGCCTCGCATCGCTCTTGGTATGGGCGGGCTTCGGGGCGGCCATCAGGCGTTTTCTGCACAATCCGCGGGCCCGCAAGACGTTCAACTGGTCGATGGCAGGCCTGCTGGTGCTCTCGCTCATTCCGGTGTTCCTGCAACGATCAAGTTGACGAAGGGTCCGCGCTGGCCGACATCGAAGCCTGGAGTTTGAATCGGGAAGGAACCAGATGCTGCAGCGACTTGCCTTTCTTGGCGTGACGGCGGCCATGCTGGCGTCGGTCCCCGCCTCCGCACAATCACCCTCGCCTACTGGCGTCAAAACGCTCAATCCTCCCGGCGCCATCAAGGCGGAGGGAACGTGGAGCCTCGGCACCAGGGCCGGCGACTTCGTCTTCCTCGCCGGCATGCAGGGCATCGATCCGGCGACCAACACGCTGGTGCAGGATCCGCAGGCGCGCATTCGCCAAGCCTTCCTCAATATCAGGCTGATCGCCCAATCGGAGGGCGCCAGCCTGCAGGATTGCGTGCGGCTCACCGTTTATGTGAGCGACCTGCACCGCTACGCCCCCATGGTGGAAAAGGCGCAGGCCGAGCTGTGGGGCAAGCCACCCTATCCGCCGCGCACGATGATCGAGGTCCAGCGCCTGTTCGACGACGATATCGTCGAGATCGACAGCGTCTTCTACGCCCCGGGCAAAAAATGAGGCGCCGATCGCCGGCGTCTGTGCGGAAAGCCACGCCCGTGCCGTCGGGCCTGGTCTACGGAAGATATCGCGGTCTGCGATAAGCATGGTCTTTTGAGCGCGCCTGTGAAATGAAGCGCCACGAGATATCAGGGCGAGTTCCCTGAAGCGTTATCCACGTTGTTGCACGCGGCTGGGAGCCAGCCGCGTGATGGGGGCAAGAATGCGGTTAGTGGGTGCGGCCCTTCTGGGCCTGGTCGTTTGGGGATTCGCGGCCGGTGCGTCGGCGCAGAATGGCCTGCAGCGCTTCGAAAGCGATATCAAGCCCCAGCTCGAGGTGAAGAAATTCACCTATGGCAGCGCCTCGGCGCTGGGCTCGGCGGGGTTCGTGCTGAACGACGTGGTCGCCGTCATACCGGGCAACCCGGCGACGGGCGACCAGGACAGCACGGTCAACATCGACAAGGTGACCGTCGACGAGCTCGACTTCGACCGCCTGAAGAAGGGCGCCTCGGATGACGAGCTGCCGCGTTTCGCCAAGCTCAAGATCGAGGGCATGACGGGCGACGACACCTTGTCCACGGCGCTCACCCCCTACGGCGTGCCGAAAGTGCCGGTCGACCTCACGCTCGACTATCGCCTCGACACCGCCACCAAGGTGCTCACCTTGAGCAAGCTCGAAGTGAGCCTGCGCGGCGAGGCGCGCGTCGCGCTGGCCTTGGTACTGGACGGCATCAGCGACAAGTCGAGCCAGATGCAGGGCAGCAGCAAGGATGACGGCCGGCTGCGCACGGCCTCGCTCGACATCGACGACACCGGCCTGCTTGCCAAAGTGCTGCCGGCGATCGCCAAGGCGCAAGGCACGACGGCGGAGGCGATGGTCGCCATGGCGACCGTTCCGCTCGCCGGCTTCACCGCGGGCCAGGGCCCGGCGACCCTGAAGGCGCTCGACTCCATCGTGTCCTTCATCGGCGACTGGAAGCAGCCCAAGGGGCCGATCAAGATCGCCATCAAGCCGGCCAAGTCAGCAAGCGTGGCCGACCTCGACAAGGTGATGGAACCCAACGCCCTCACCGACATCTTCGGGCTGACCGTCGACTACGCCGGCACGCGCCCCGGTGCGGCAAGCGGCGCCAGCGCGGCGGCTGCGACGTCTCCCCAAGCTGCAGCGGCACCCCCGGCAGCGGCCGGCGATGCCAAGACCCTGACGGGCGGCGAAGCCTGGCTGTCGATCGTCGGCAATACGCTCACCGGCAAGATCGACGGCGATATCTTCTTCGAGTTCTACCGCAAGGACGGCACGCTCACCCTGATGGAAGGCAGCGACCTCACCAAGGGCAAGTGGACGATCGAGGGCGAGAAGGTCTGCTTCAAGTATCCCGACGAGGACAAGGACTGCTTCACCGTGACCCGGACCGGCGAGACGGTCACCCTGGGCGGCGGCAAGGGCAAGGGCCTTCGCCTCACCCTGCTGCCCGGCAATCCAAAGGACCTCTGAGCCAGGCGTGCGGAGCGATCCGCATGTCGGCCGGTATCGGCGGTCCTATCCGCGCAGCACCTTGCCGGCCTTGGCCTCGTTGAGCTTGCCCTGCTCCCAGGTGACCGCGCCGTTGACGACCGTGTACTCGACACCACGCGAGGGCATAACGATGCGCTTGGCGCCGCCCGGAAGATCGTAGCGGCGCTCGCCGTGATTGTTCGAGCCGATCGCGGCGGGATCGAAGATCGCCACATCGGCCGGCGCGCCCTGGGCAAGACGGCCGCGATCTTTTAGGCCGAACAGATCGGCGGGATCCGATGTCAGCTTGCGGACGCCCTCCTCGAGGGTGATCGCTTCCTTCTCGCGCACCCAGGTGCCCAGCAGATAGGTCGGGTAGCCGGCATCGCACAGCATGTCGACATGCGCCCCGCCGTCGCCCAGCGCCATCAGGATGGACTTGTTGTTCAAAAGCTCGCGCATGCGATCCTCGCGGGTGTTCCACGAGGCCATGGTGAGTTCGCAGGCGAGGTTGTCGGCCAGCACGAGGTCGAGGAAGGCATCGACGCCGTCCTTGCCCTGCTCCTGGGCGATCTGGGCGATCGACTTGCCCTCCAGCGATTTCAGCGCGGGATTGCTCACGCTGTAGACGCCGATGCGGCCCCAGTTGCCGAAGCCCAGCGGGTTCTTGAGATCGTGGCGGAACTGGTTGCGGAAGGCGGGATCGGCGTAGACGGCCTTCTGCGCCTCCTTCGCCGTGTCGGCGAACACCCGCTTCCATGCCGGGAAGGCAGCGAAGGAGAACGGGTTGTTCATGTCGACTTCGCGCGTGAGCGGCAGCGGCGAGGTCTGAGGCCGCGCGCCCTTGGCGATCATCGGCGCCGCGCGGCGCAGCGTGTCGCGCACCGCCTCGGGGATGTCGTCGCGATCGAACAGGGCGATGAAGGTCACCGGCCGGCCGCTCTCGGTCAGCAGGAAATCCAGCAGCTCGCACTGGTCGTCCTCGAGCACGCCGACCTGGCGGGTGAGCGCGATCTCGATCGCCCCCTTGTCGCGCTTCTTCAGCTGGTTGGCGTAGGCCTTCAGCTCCTCGCGGCTGGCGTTGCGGCAAGCCAGCGGCTTGCCCTCGAAACCCATATGCTGGTTGAGCGTGGTCGACGAGAAGCCCAGCGCGCCGGCATCGACGGCCTCGCCGATCAGCGTGGCGATCTTCACGGTTTCCTCGGGCGTCGCCGCCCGATCCATCGAGGCTTCGCCCATGACGTAATGGCGGAACGGCGTCAGCGGCGCGATGAAGGCCAGGTTGAGCGACGGGTTGCGCGCGGCAGCGGCGTCCATGAATTCCGGGAAGGTCTCCCAATCCCAGGTGATGCCCTTGTTCAGCACGTCGAACGGAATGCCCTCGACGTTCACGAGATCCTTCATGGCGATCTCGCGCGTCTCCGGCTTGCAGGGCGCGATGCCGACGCCGCAATTGCCCATCACCACGCTGGTCACGCCGTGCCACGACGAGGGGGTGACCGCGCCGTCCCAGCAGATCTGCGCATCGTAATGGGTGTGCGGATCGACGAAGCCCGGCGCCACGACCAGCCCGTCGGCATCGATGGTGCGTTTGGCCCCTTCCGTCACCTTGCCGATTTCGGCCACCTTGCCGTCGGCAATCGCGACATCGGCCTGGTAGCGCTTGGCGCCCGTGCCGTCGACCACGATGCCATTCTTGATCACGAGATCGTAGCTCATCGATGATTCCTCCCGGGAATTCGGACAAGCGTACACCGCCTTGGCCGCGCGAGGCGCATGCGAAAAGCACGGGGGAGCCAAGAACCAGGGGAGAGGCGGCCTCCTATGAGGGCGCCGGTGAGAGCCGCTCGTCTTGTCCGACCGGCCGGCCTGCCCTACCGTTCGACCGATAGGCAGCGCGGGCGGAGTGCGCCGAATTGGACAAGTTCATGGCTCTGCGTGTCTTCGCCCGGGTGGTCGAGCACGGCGGCTTCACGGCCGCGGCCAACAGGATCGGCCAGTCGCCTTCGGCGGTGACCAAGACCATCGCGCGGCTGGAGGACGAGCTGGGCGCGCAGCTCTTCAACCGCTCGACGCGGCGCCTGCGGACCACCGATTTCGGCCAGGAATTCTACCAGCGCTGCGTGCACATTCTGGCCGACCTCGAGGATGCCGAGGCCGCCATCAAGCGCGGCAGCGCCGTGCCGCGCGGCAGCATTCGCGCGGTGGTGCCCCTGTCTTTCGGCCGCGTGACCCTGGCGCCGGAACTGCCCGCCTTCTTCGAGCGCTATCCCGAGATCAGCCTGGAGCTGCACTTCAGCGACAGTGC
>DATHNU010000099.1:0-2693 GCA_035485695.1 Reyranella sp.
ACCTGCTCGGCCTTGAGCCCGTTGGCTTCGAGCTGACGACGCACAAGGTAGCGCTTGGCGATCTCGAGCTTCTCGCCCGCGGTGTAACCGCTGAGCGCGATGATCTCCATGCGATCGCGCAGCGGCCCGGGCACGGTCTCCAGCATGTTGGCCGTGGTGATGAACACGACGCGGCTCAGATCGAACGGCACGTCGAGATAGTTGTCGCGGAACGTCGAGTTCTGCTCGGGGTCGAGCACCTCGAGCATGGCGGCCCCCGGATCGCCGTGGATGCCGGTGCCCATCTTGTCGATCTCGTCCAGCATCATCACGCAGTCGCGCGCGCCCGCCTTGCGGATCGCCTGGATGATGTTGCCCGGCAGCGCGCCGATATAGGTGCGGCGATGGCCGCGGATCTCGGCCTCGTCATGCACGCCGCCCAGGCTGACGCGGGCGAACTTGCGGCCCATGGCGCGGGCGATCGACTGGCCGAGCGAGGTCTTGCCGACGCCGGGCGGGCCGACGAAGCACAGGATCGGCGCCTTGCCCTCGGGCGCCAGCTTGCGCACGGCCAGGTACTCGATGATGCGCTGCTTGATCTTCTCCAGGCCATAGTGATCCGCATCGAGGATGCGGCGCGCCTCGGCGATGTCGATGTCCTTCGGCGCGGGCGGCGCCCACGGCAGCTCGAGCAGCGTGTCGAGATACGAGCGGATCATGCCGTACTCGGCCGCCGCCTCGGGTGTGCGCTGCAGCCGCCGCAGCTCCTTCTTCGCCGCAGCCTCGACGTCGGGTGGCATCCTGGCCTCGGCGATCGCCTTCTCAAGGTCGGCCAGGTCCTGCTTGTTGGACCCCTCGTCGCCCAGCTCGCGCTGGATGGCCGCCATCTGCTCGCGCAGCAGCACCTCGCGCTGGCGGGTGTCGAGCGAGGCCTTGGTCTTGCTGCCGATCTCGGCCGACAGGCGCAGCACCTCCAGGCGATGGGCGAGCAGCTTGGACACCTTGTCGAGCCTCGGCACGAGGTCGGTGGTCTCGAGGATGTCCTGCTTCTCCGCCGGCGTGGCGTCGAGGTAGGTGATGGCGAGGTCGGCCAGCATGCCGGGCGCGCTGGTCGCCTCCACGGTCTGGCGCAGCTCCGGCGGCACGCGCGGCAACAGGTCGAGGACTTCGCGCACCTGCTCCTGCAGCACGTTGAAGCGCGCCTCGACCTCCGGCGCCGTCGACGTCGGCTCGGCGAGGTGCAGGCCGCGGGCCAGCAGGAAGGGATAGCCTTCGACGAAGTCGGTGATGCGGAAGCGCTGGACACCCTGGCAGATCAGATGGTGGCCGCCCTCCGGGCTGGTGACGTAGCGCACGATGTTGGCGACCGTGCCGATGCGATAGAGGTCGTCCGGCCGGGGATCGTCCTTCTCGGCTTCGCGCTGCAGCACGATCACGATCTGGCGCTGCTCGCGCACCGCCTGCTGGGCAGCCGCGATGGTCGAAGGGCGGCCCAGCGTGATCGGGAACACGATCTCGGGAAAGAGCACGGTGTTGCGCACCGGCACCACGATCAGCGCGTCGGTAGGCAGCGGCTGCGTCGGCCGGCCGGCGGAGCCGGCGGCGGGGTTCACATCCTGCGGGCTCATGACCGTGTCCTCTGCGGCGATGCCTTGGGCAGCCTGATCACCAGGCAGCCGTTGGCGACGCCGCTCTGCGGCGTGCCATAGACGCCGGCCGGCAGTTGGACGCGCCGCTCGAAGCGGCCCTGGGGCAGTTCGAGCCGATGGATAATGGCCGTACGGAGTTCAGCCGGCAGGATGCGCTCGCCGGAAATCATCAGGACGCCGCCACGGATGACGAGATCGACCTTCTCGGCATCGACACCCGGCAGGGCGACGAAGATCAGGACGGCATCGGCCGTCTCCAGCACGTCGGTCGGCGGCTCCCAGTTGACGCCGCGTAGTGAATGCGCGGGGGTGAAGACCTCGCGGTGCAAGCGCTCGGCGCGCGCCAGCATCTGCAGCGCTTCCGACCACATCCAGTTGCGGGAATCGTCGTTTGTCATGGGCCCCTATATAGGAAGCGGTTCAGCAGCGCGCCACTGCAAGCGTCAGTTGCCGATCAGCGCCTGGTAGACCAGGTCGCGCAGCAGGTAGCGGTAGCGCAGGCGGGCGGCGGGCGACTGCATCATGAAGACCACGTACATTCGCTCGTGCGGGTCGTGCCAGAAATAGGTGCCGTAGGCGCCGCCCCAGTAATAGTCGCCGGGTGAGCCGGGCAGCGGGTTGCGGCCCTGCTCGGTGCGCACGGCAAAGCCCAGACCGAAGCCCTGGCCCATGCGGGCGCTGGGCTCCATCGCCTCGAAGCGCCACATGTCGGCGCCCATCTTGATGTCGGGCGGCAGCGCATCGGCCGTCATCAGGTCGATGGTCTTGCGCGAGATCAGCCGCACGCCGTCGAGCTGGCCGCCATTGGCGAACATCTGCAGGAAACGGGCGTAGTCAGCCGCCGTCGACACCATGCCGCCGCCACCCGACCTCCAGGCGAATTTCTCGCTGACATCGGGGATCGATGGCATCTCGTTCTTGGGGCCCTCCTTCATCGGCCGGGCGCCCCTCGCCTTCTTGTCGGCGCCGACCTCGAAGGCGGTGTCGCCCATCTTGAGCGGCTTGGTGATGCGCTCCTCGATGAACTTGTCGAGCGGCATGCCCGAGGCGACCTCGACGACGCGG
>DATHNU010000100.1:0-2467 GCA_035485695.1 Reyranella sp.
CAAGCACCTCGACAACATGGCCAAGATCCTGCTCGTCACCGGAATGATGGTGACCTACGGCTACGTGATGGAGCACTTCGTCGCCTGGTACAGCGGCAACCCCTACGAGTTCTCGGAGTTCTTCCGCGTCCGCCAGCACGGACCGATGGCGCCGATCTACTGGCTGATGATGTTCTGCAACTGCGTCGTGCCGCAGATCTTCTGGTCGAAGCGGGCACGCACCAACATCCTGGTGCTCTGGTTCGCCTCGATCCTGATCAACGTCGGCATGTGGTGTGAGCGGTTCACCATCGTCATCACCTCGCTCCACCGCGACTTCATCCCCTCGAGCTGGGGGAACTACTCGCCGACCTGGGTCGACATCAGCCTGTTCATCGGCACGATCGGCCTCTTCTCGACGCTGTTCCTGCTGTTCCTCAAGTTCGTTCCGGCCGTGGCCGTCACCGAGATCAAGGAGCTGCGCCACGAGCTCGATCATGACCCGACCGCCGAGACAGCGGGAGTGACGCACTGATGTCGGCCGGTCACGAAGACTCCGGGTTCGTGGCGCGCCGGTTCGTGCTGGCCGAGTTCGCCACGCCCGAGGCGCTCTTGGTCGGCACGCGCAAGGTGCGCGAGGCGGGCTACAAGAAGCTCGACACGCACACGCCGATGCCGATCCACGGGCTGGAGGAGGCGCTGGGCCTCGGACGCCCGAAGATCCCGACCATCGTTCTTTGCGGCGCCATCGCGGGAGCGTGCATCGCTTACGCGATGATCTACTTCTGCAACGTGATCGACTTCCCGATCAACGTCGGCGGCCGCCCGCTGCACGGCCCGCCGGCCAACATCCCGATCACCTTCGAGCTCGCCATTCTGCTGGCCGGTGGCTCGTCGTTCTTCGGGTTTTTCACGCTGGCCAAGCTGCCGCAGCCCTATCACCCGGTGTTCGAGTCCGAGGACTTTGCCCGGGCCGCCGTGGACGCCTACTTTCTCTCCGTCGAGCTGCCGCCCGAGGGGGAAGCGGAGAAGGTGTTCGCCGAGGTTCAGACGGCGGGAGCCCTGTCGGCCGAGCTGGTCACGGAGTCCGAGCGATGAGGGGCAGCGCCCACAAACTCGCGGTCGTCCGCGCGCTGCCGCTGCTGCAGGCGCTGTCGCTGGTGCTTGGCCTGGCGGCTGTCGGCTGCGACGAGAACATCCTCGATCCGATGGCCGATCGGCAGCAGAAGTCGATCCGCTACAAGGAGAGTCCGTTCTACGCCGACGGTCTGTCGATGCGCGCCGCGCCCGAGGGGACGGTGCCGCGCGAGCGCATCACCCTGAACCCGCGCTTGACGACGGGACGCGACCCGGACGGGCCGATGCAGCCCAATGCCGAGCCGCTGCCGAACTACGTGGCGACGGTGCCGCTCCCGATGTCGCGCAAGCTGCTGGACCTCGGGCGCAAGCGGTTCGACATCACCTGCGCCACCTGCCACGGCCCGCTCGCCGACGGCAAGAGCATCGTGGCGACGCAGATGTCGCTCCGCCCGCCACCGTCGCTGCAGGACCCGAAGTACGTGACCAAGCCGGCCGGCTACATCTATGAGGTCATCAGCAAGGGATTCGGCCTGATGGCGTCCTACGCCGCCGAGCTCTCGGTGGAAGAGCGCTGGTCGGTGGTTGCTTACCTGCGTGCCCTGCAGCTCAGTCAGAACACGCCGGTCGGCGCGCTGTCGCCCGAAATTCGCCAGCAGCTGGAGGCGTTGCCGGCGAATATGGACGCCCCCGCACCCCCGGCTCCGGCCCAAGGGGAAGAGGAGAAACGGTGAGCGCCGCAACACTACAGGCTCATGACGCGCCATTGCCCGGCAAGACACTGGCGCTGAGCCCCTTTGCGGGCGGTGGCCGCTGGGTCTTCGCCGGCGGCGGGCTCGGCCTGCTGTTCTTGATCCTCACGTTCATCGGAATGGCGATGAACCCGAAGGACGCCGGCTTCTCGTACCTGATGGCGTTCACCTACTGGGGCGGCATCTCGTTCACCTCGGTGATCCTGCTGATGATCTTCCACGCCACCCATGCCCGTTGGGTGACCGTCCTGCGGCGGCCCATCGAGGCCATGGCGGCGTCGGTGTTCATCTTCCTTTTTCTATTTATCCCGCTCATCTTCGTGATGAAGCACGTCTACGTCTGGGTCGACCCGCCCGACAGCCTGGGGCGCGAGGCGCTCAAGCTGATCGCCGGCAAGGCCGCCTACCTGAACGTCAGAGGATTCGTCGTCCGGACGGTGATCTACTTCGTCCTGGCGATCGTCATCTCGCAACGGCTCTACGGCTGGTCGCTTCAGCAGGACGCGACGGGCGACGTCATGTTGCTCCAGAAGCAGCGCAACCTCGGGGCGGGCGGGCTTCCCTTCATCGCCCTGGCGCTGACCTTCGGCGCGTTCGACTGGCTGATGAGCCTGAACCCGACCTGGTTCTCGACGGTGTTCGGCGTCTACTACTTCGGC
>DATHNU010000101.1:0-2991 GCA_035485695.1 Reyranella sp.
AGATCGGCCTCGAACTGGCGCAAGCGTACCGGCGGCTGGGCGCCAGGGTCACCGTGCTGGAAGCCGCCGACTTCCTCGCCAAGGACGATCCCGAGCTTTCCGCCATCGTCGTGGCGCGCCTGCGGGCCGAAGGAGTCGACCTGCGCGCGCCCGTCAAGATCGCCCGGGTCGAACGGGCACCCTCCGGCATGACTGTGACCCTCGACGGCGGCGAACATCTCGATGGCTCGCACCTGCTGGTCGCGGCCGGCCGCGCGCCCGTCGTCGAAGGGCTCGACCTCGAGACGGCGGGTGTGACCTACACCAGGCACGGCATAACGGTCGATGCTTCGCTGCGAACGTCCAACCGCAATGTCTGGGCGATCGGCGATTGCAACGGCCTCTATGCGTTCACCCATATGGCGGGCTACGAGGCGTCGCTGTTCATCCGCGGCGCGCTGTTCCGTGCTCCCGCAAAGCTCGACGCCGCGCTCGTGCCGTGGGTGACTTTCACCGACCCCGAACTGGCGCAGGTCGGCATGAGCGAACGTGAGGCGCGCGACAAGCACGGCGCGGCGATCAAGATCCTGCGCTGGAAGCTTGCCGAAAACGACCGCGCCCAGACCGAACGCGAGACCGAAGGCATGGTGAAGGCGATCACCGATCGGCGCGGCCGCATCCTGGGGGCGACCATCGTGGCGCCTCAGGCCGGCGAACTGATCCAGCCGTGGTGCCTGGCGATCGCCAAGCGTCTCAAAATCTCGGCGCTGGCGAGCTTCGTGCCGCCCTATCCGACCCTGGGCGAGGCGAGCAAGCGCGCCGCCGGCAGCTACTTCACCGAAACCTTGTTCGGCCCGCGCACACGCGGCTTGGTGCGGTTCCTGGCCCGCCTGCCGGTATGGTGAACGCCGCCATGGCCCGCCCCCGCATCGTCATCATCGGCGCTGGCTTCGGTGGACTGAGCGCCGCGCATGGATTGGCCGGCGCCGCCGCCGACGTCACGGTCATCGATCGGCGCAACTATCATCTGTTCCAGCCGCTGCTCTATCAGGTCGCGACCGCAGGGCTGTCGCCGGCCCAGATCGCGCAGCCGATCCGCTCCATCCTGCGCCGCGCGCCCAACGTGAACGTCCTGCTGGGCGAGGTCTTGGGCATCGACAAGGAGAAGCGGACTGTGACGGTCGACGACCGCGAGGTGTCTTACGACCATCTCATCGTCGCAACCGGCGCACGGCACTCCTATTTCGGCCACGACGACTGGGAGAGCGTGGCGCCCGGATTGAAGAACATCGACGACGCCACCAGCATCCGTCGCCGCATCCTGATGGCCTTCGAGCACGCCGAAGCAGCGGCTGCACCGGAACAACGGCGGCGCTTCCTCACCTTCGTGGTGATCGGCGGCGGCCCGACCGGCGTGGAGATGGCGGGCGCCATCGCCGAGCTCGCCCACGTGGCGCTGCGTCACGACTTCCGCAGCATCAATCCCCGCGACGCGCGCATCGTTCTGGTCGAGGCGGGCCCGCGCCTGCTGCCGGCTCTTCCAGAAGTGCTGAGCGAGGCGGCCCGCAGCTCGCTCGAACGGCTGCATGTCGAGGTGCGCCTCGGCACGCCGGTCTCCCAGTGCGACGAAGAGGGCGTCGCCATCGGCGACCATCGTTTGGCAGCGGCCACCATCGTGTGGGCCGCCGGCGTCATGGCCTCGAACGCCGCGCAATGGCTGGGCGCCGACAAGGACGGAGCGGGGCGAGTCATGGTCGGGCCCGACCTGTCGCTGCCCGGCCATCCCGAGATCTTCGTGCTCGGCGACACCGCCCTTGCCCTCGATGGCGGCGGCCGGCCGCTGCCCGGCCTGGCGCCCGTCGCCAAGCAGCAGGGCGCCTATGTCGCGCGCCTGTTGCGGGCGCGACTCGCCGGCCGATCGGCGCCACGGCCTTTCCGCTATCGCAGCTACGGCACGCTGGCGACCATCGGCCGTCGCGCCGCCGTGGCCGACTTCGGCTGGATCAAGCTCGACGGCACGCTCGCCTGGCTGCTGTGGGGCCTTGTCCACATCTCGTTCCTGATCGGCTTCAGGAACCGGCTGGTCGTGATGCTCGACTGGCTATGGTCGTACGTGACCTTCCAGTCGGGCGCGCGACTCATTACGGGATCAGACCCGCACTAGCTCGATCGACGGCCCCTATGACCAGTGACAAGACCCTGGCCACTGGGCCTCCTTATCAATGGGGCCGCGTGGCCTGAGCCGCATGCGCACCATCGCCCGGGGGTCGATGCTGATCGGTGCCGGCATTCTGGTTTTGGCGATCGCAGGCGTCGCGGCCGGTGCTGCGTCGGCCAGCGCGACCGCCAATCCGCCGGCGACGATCTACGGCACGCTGCCCGCCGGCTGCACCTATCAGGCGGTGAATGCGCAGCCCTACTACAGTTGCGCCGATGGCCTCTGGTTCGTGCCTGCCTATGGTGCCAACGGCGTCTATTATGGCGTGGTGACGGCGCCCTAGTTCGACAAAAGGGCTCAACACAAGGCCGTGCGCCGACCTAGGCCGGGGGCACCGACTTCGATAAACTCGGGTAATGACCGCCGATGTCACCATGCCGGCCGAATCGGTCCGCCCCCTGCGTCGCCGAAATCTCACCTTTGGCCTGTCAGCACGCATCCTGGGGATGGTGATCGCCGCGGTGATGACGGCGGAGATCCTGCTCTTCCTGCCCTCGATCGCCCGCTTCCGCATGGTCTATCTGTACCAGCTCATCGAAAGCGGCACACTGGCGGCGCTGGCGCTCGACGCCACGCCCGACAACATGGTGACCGAGGAGGTCAAGCGCGCCCTGATGACCATCGAGCCGCGCCCCAGCATGCCGAGCTACAACCTCAAGGACGAGGGCATGTTGCCGCTGATCTGGGACGCGCTGGCGGCGATGGCCCATGACGGCGCGCGCTACATCCGCGTCGGCGGCGAATCGATGCGCCTGCCGCATGCCATGGTGTGGATCATCGTCGACGAGCTGCCG
>DATHNU010000102.1:0-8181 GCA_035485695.1 Reyranella sp.
TCCCCGGGCGGGTCACCAGGATCGCCGGCATCCGTCCCGACTCGCCGGCTCGGACGACGATGCGGTCGATATGCAGCCCGGCGCAGGATTCATCCGAGGTGCGCAGCAGGGCGTCGAGCCCGCCCTCGGCGAGCAGGGCCGGATCGTCCTTCACGCGCGAGCCGACGATCTCCGTCGACTCCTTGCGGGAAACGAGACGGCTCAGCACCGGGCAGTCAGCCTTGTCGAGGGCGGGCGCGATGCCGAGCCGAAGCTTTCGCTTGCGAAGCCCGGGCGCCGTCGCCTCGGTGGCCTTGGCGATCACCTCGAACGCGGTGCGGATCGATGGCAGATAGTCCCGGCCCTCGGCCGTAAGCGCGATGGCCCGCGCCGAGCGGCGGAAAAGCTTTATGCCCAGCGCGGTCTCGAGCGCCTTCACATGCTGGCTGACGGCGCCGGCGGTGACGCACAGCTCGTCGGCTGCGTACTTGAAACTCATGTGACGCGCGGCGGCTTCGAAGGCGCGCAGACCGTTCAGGGGCGGAAGTCGATAGGTCACGATCGTTCTCTCTCGCTCTCTTTCCGGAGGATAAGGCCGGGAGGGGCGGCAGATGAATCAGTTATTCTAAGGCTCAAGGCGCAGATTAGCTGATTTGTCCCTCACCGCTTGGGGGGCGACTGTCGCCGCCCACGATACAACCGCGGGAGAACTCCATGAGCGACGAAATTGCTATCGGCCATCTGCAGAAGCGCAAGATCGAGGCGGGCGTGCTCATTCCCTTCATCACGGCGTGCCGGGAAAAATTCGGCGATGCACCGACCCGGGAGGTGGTCGCCGCAACGATCCGCACCCTGGCGGCCGAGGAGGGGGCGAAATGGGCCGGCCGCTTTGGCTCTGACGTCGCGGGCCTGCGCGAGCTCGCCGAGACGGTGTGGGGCGGCGGCGGCGGTCTGGATATCCAGGTCCTCGACCAGACGGACGATCGCCTGGCCTTCAACGTAACCCGCTGCAGATACGCGGAATTCTTCAAGCAGCTCGGCCTGGAGGATCTCGGTTCCCTCATCCATTGCAGCCGCGATCACGCCATGGTTGCGGGCTTCAACGATGGCCTCGAGCACGCGCAGCCAGACGATCATGCAGGGCGGCAGCTGCTGCGACTTTCGTTTCCGGAGGAAGACCCCATGACCGGCGTGCTCGACGACTACATGGTGGATCCCCGAATATCCCTCCTGGACAAGACGCGGATCCAGGCTCAGGTCCTGGTGCCGGTGCTGCGCGCCTTGCGGGCCGAGCTGGGCAACGACAAGGCCGACGCCATCGTGCAGCAGGCCCTGCGCGACTGGTCGAGGCAGCTCTTCGCCGCGGTCGGCGAGGGCATCGCGGGCAGCCCGCGGCGCAAATGGGCGACCCTGCAGGGCGCCTTGAACGAGGTCTCCGCGAAAGAGGTCGCGTTCGAGATCCGGCGCCAGGACGAGGAGGCGCTGGACATCGACGTGACGCGCTGCCGCTTTGCCGAATTCTTCCGCGCCCTGGGCGAACCCGAGCTGGGCGCGCTGCTGATCTGCGAGACCGATGTCGACATCGCCTCGACCGGCGACGGCGAGGTGAGCCTCGACCGCGCCCAGACCATCATGCGCGGCGCGCCGAGCTGCACCTTCCGCTACAGGTTCGCGCCGAGGGCCTAGAATTGCCTTTCATGCTCATAGCTGGGAGCGCGCCACTCGAGTGGCGCATCTTCTCATACGGAGCGCGGACCTCCAGGTCCGCTCATAAGTCATGATGCGGACCTGGAGGTCCGCGCTCCATGAGCGCCACTGGAGTGGCGCGCCCCCAGCGAAGAATCAACGCAGCGCCTTGCGCATGTTGATCGAGGTTGGATGGTCGAACCCTTCATGCGCCTCGCGCGAGATTTCGACATAGCCCAGCTGCGTGAACAGGCGCTGGTTCTCGGTGAGCACGATGCGCACGCCCAGCCGTACGCCGGCCAGCTCGCGGCGCCGCGCCTCGTCCTCGACGGCCTCGATCAGGCGGCGGGCGACGCCCTGGCCGCGCGCCGCCGGCACGACCGACAGCCGGCCGAAATAGAGGTCGTCCTCCACCAGCTTGAGCATGACGCAGCCCACGATCTTGCCATTCCGCTCCGCGATGATGGCGCCCGATTCGTGGGCGAGTTCGGCGGCAATGTCTTCCGCCGTCTCGCGGAAGGCCCCCGATTCCGGCTCGAGCTTGCCGCGATATTCCTCGAACGACGCGGCGATGATCGCGGCGACCGTTGGCGCATCGACCGCGGTGGCGGCCCGCAGGAGAAGACTGTCGCTCATGGTATCTTTCTCGCGTAGGCTTGCGGCAAAAGTGAGGAAAAGCCAATGGGCTACCAGACGATCGAGGTGCGCAAGCTCACGCCCTGCATCGGCGCGGAGATCTTTGGTGTCGATCTCGCCAAGCCACTGGGCAATCAGGCCTTTCAGGAAATCCACGACGCCCTGATGGCGAACCTGGTGATCTTCTTCCGCGACCAGGAGCTCAGCCACGGGCAGCACAAGGCGTTCGGCCGCCGCTTCGGCGAGCTGCATTTGCATCCCACCTCGCGCATGAGCGGCGAGCATCCGGAGATCCTGGTCGTCAAGGCCGACGAGAAATCCAAGCACGTGGCCGGCGAGGAATGGCACTCCGACGTCAGTTGCGATGCCGAACCGCCGATGGGCAGCATCCTCTACATGAAGGAGCTGCCGCCCGACGGCGGCGGCAACACCCTGTTCGCCAACATGTACCGGGCCTACGAAACGCTCTCGGCGCCGGTCCAAAAATTGTGTGAGGGCCTCGTGGCGATCCATGACGGCGCGCAGGTCTATGGCGGCCGCTTCGGCCACACGCCCAAGGAGGGCGGTTTCCCGCGCAACGAGCATCCGGTGGTGCGCACGCATCCGGTGACCGGCCGCACGGCGCTCTATGTGAACCGGAACTTCACCACGCGCATTGCGGGCCTCAGGAAGAACGAGAGCGATGCACTTCTGGAAATGCTCTATCGCCACAGCGAGACGCCGGAATTCCAGTGCCGCTTCGCCTGGCAGCCCAACTCGATCGCCTTCTGGGACAACCGTGCCGCCATGCACCATGCGATGTGGGATTACTTCCCGCACAAGCGGCTGGGCTATCGCGTCACGGTCAAGGGCGACAAACCGTTCTATCGCGCATAGGGAAAATTATGGCGCTCATCACCTACCTCACGCGCATCCAGTTCGATTTCGGTGCGCTGCAGCTTCTCGACTCCGAGCTGCAGCTTCTCGGCATCCGTCGGCCTCTGATCGTCACCGACAAGGGCGTGATTGCGGCCGGCCTGTGGGCCAAGGTGAAGGCCGAACTGCCGGGCAACATGCCGCTGGCGCTGTATGACGGCACGCCGGAAAACCCGACCGAAGCCGCCATGCGCGATGCGCTGAAGATCTACAAGGAGGAGGGCTGCGACGGCATCATCGCCATCGGCGGCGGCTCGCCGATGGATCTCGCCAAGGCGGTCGGCCTGATGGCGACGCATCCCGGCAATTCGCTGCAGACCTACTCCTTCGTCGAGGGCGGTGCGCCCAAGATCACCTCGGCAGTCGCGCCCATCGTCGCCATCCCCACGACCTCGGGTACCGGCAGCGAAGTGAGCCGCGGCGGCGTCATCATCATGGATAGCGGCCGCAAGCTCGCCATCGGCAGCCCGTATCTCATTCCCAAGCTGGCGTTGATCGATCCCGAGCTGACCTTGGGTCTGCCGCCGCATCTCACGGCCGGCACCGGCATGGACGCCTTCACCCACAATATCGAGTGCTTCCTGTCCAACGCCTTCAATCCACCGGCGGATTCGATCGCCCTCGATGGCCTGGAGAAGGCGTGGAAGTACGTCGAGCGCGCGACGAGGGACGGCCAGGACCGCGAGGCGCGCTACAACATGGCGATGGCCGCCATGGAAGGCGCCATGGTGTTCCAGAAGGGATTGGGCGCGGTGCATGCCCTCAGCCATCCGACGGGCGGGCTGAAAGGCTATCGCCTGCATCACGGCACGCTGAACGCCGTCTTCCTGCCCGCGGTGCTGCGCTTCAACGAGCCGGCGGTGGGCGAGAAGTACAAGCGCGTGGCCCAGCTGCTGGGCCTGCCCGAGCGCGAGGGCAACGCCGCGGGCGTGGCCAATGCCGTCAGCGAGCTCAACGCGCGACTCGGCATCCCCAAGGGCCTCGGTGCCATGGGACTGGCGCAGGATACGGTCGACAAGATCGCCGACGGCGCGCTGGGCGATCACTGCCACCAGTCGACGCCGCGCCAGCCGACCAAGGCGCAGTATGTGGAGCTGATCGAGGAGTCATGGAACTAAGAGGTCACGAAAAAGAACCTCATCCTGAGGAGCGCGCGTAGCGCGCGTCTCGAAGGATGGGCAGCCGGCGGGCCGTGTGGCCCACCCTTCGAGACGGCCGCTGCGCGGCCTCCTCAGGGTGAGGCGTTGGGGGTTTGCGGAAGGGAGACAAATGAAAGTCAAAGACAAGGTCTGCGTCGTCACCGGCGCGGCGGGCGGCATCGGCGAGGCGATTGCGCGGCGCTATGCCCGGGAAGGCGCCAAGGGCGTGGTTGTGGCCGATCGCGACGCCGGCCGCCTGGAGGCCGTCGCCAGGGATATCAAGGGCGTGGCCGTCGCCTGCGACGTCGCCAAGGAGGCCGACATCCGCCATCTCGTCGCCGAGGCCGAGCGGCAGTACGGGCCGGTCGACATCTTCTTCTCCAACGCCGGCATCGGCCGGGGCGGCCATGAGGACGCGCTGGACCAGGACTGGGCCGATTCGTGGGCGATCCATGTCATGGCCCATGTCTATGCCGCGCGCGCCCTGGTGCCGGGGATGCTGCAGCGGAAGTCGGGCTATCTGCTCAACACCGCCAGCGCCGCGGGCCTTCTGGCCTCGATGGGCTCGGCGCCCTATGGCGTCACCAAGCACGCCGCGGTGGCGCTGGCCGAGCATCTATCGATCCAGTACGGCGACAAGGGCATCTGCGTCTCGGTGCTCTGTCCGCAGGCGGTCGACACCAACATGCTGCGCATGGCCGGCGCCACCGCGGCCTCGGTCGACGGCGTGCTCAATACCGATGCGGTGGCGCAGACCGTGATCGACGTCATGGACGCCGAGACCTTCCTGATCCTGCCGCATCCCGACGTGGTGCAGTACATGACCCGCAAGACCGGCGACATCGACCGCTGGCTGCGCGGCATGCGTCGCTTGCGCGACAAGAGTGGCGAGGGCCAGGCGCGGCGCGCATGAGCAAAAGCGCCGATCTCTGGCTCGATCTCAAGAGCCCGTACTCCTTCCTCGCCAAGGATCCGGCCTATGCGCTGGAGCGGGAACTCGGCGTGACGCTGCGCCTGCGCCCCTACGCGCTCGACATCCTGGGCGCCTACAACGTGGCCGATCCCAAGGTGGCCGAGCGCGGCCTGCGTCGCATCAAATACCTCTATGCCGACGTCCGCCGCTTCGCCAACCAGCGCGGTATGATCATCCGCGGACCGCAGAAGATCTTTGATTCGACACTCATCCATCTTGCCTGGATGTTCGCCGACTCCGGCGGCAAGGGCCGGGCGCTGATCGACGCCGCCTATCCGCGCTTCTTCAGGCGCGAGCTCGACTACGAGGATCGCGCCGCCGTCGAAGCGCTCCTGAAGGAAATCGGCGTCGATTGCGCGGGCTTCGAGGCCTTCGCGACGGGCGACGGTCAGACCCTGCTCGCCCAGCATCAGGCGGAGGCGGAAAAGCAGGGCGTGTTCGCCGTGCCGACCTTCGTCGTCGACGGCGAACTCTTCTGGGGCCAGGACAGGATGGACTTCGTTCGCGCCAAGCTCGCCGCCAAGGTCGCCGGTTGACGCCGCAACCGTTATCGCCGAAGGTCGCGACCCCATGAAGCGACTGACGCTACGACTTATCGCCTGATCCGTCGTCCCCGCGTGCCGGGGACCAGCGGATCGCGCCGTCGTTCGTGCTCTTTCAAAGCAGTCGCGTCATGATCTCCTACATCGCTTCGTTGTTCGCCGGCATCGGCCTGTGGACCGCCATCGGCGTCACGCTGGTGGCGGGCCTGATGCGCGGCTTTGCGGGCTTCGGCTCGGCAATGCTGATGGCGCCGATCTTCGCGATCCTCTTCGGCTCGGCCGACATGGTGGTGACCGTGGTGGCGATCGAGCTCGTGGTCTCCGTGCAGCTCTTCCCGCAGGTCCGCCGCCAGGCCGACTGGCACGTGCTGGCGCCCATGAGCGTCGCCGCCTGCGCCGCCATGCCGATCGGCGTATGGCTGCTGGCAAATGTCGACAAGAATACCATCGTCACCGTGGTATCGGCGGTGATCGTGGGCTTCGTCGTTCTGATGTGGACCGGCTGGAAATACACCGGCCGCCGCTCGGCACTGGCCGGCGCCGCGGTCGGCGCGGTGTCGGGTGCGATGATGGCCACGACCAGCGTCGGCGGCCCGCCGGTGCTGCTCTACCTGCTGTCGGGCAACGACCCGCCGCAGGTCAATCGCGCCAACATCGTCACCTATTATTTCCTCACTCAATTTTTGTTGATCGTGATCGTGCTGGCGACCGGTGTTGCCGGCGTCGACGCGCTGGCCCGCGCCGTCGTGCTGTTTCCCGTCATGGCGCTGGGCGCGTGGTTGGGCGGCCGGCTGTTTCATGGATGGGCGAGCGAGCGGTTGTATCGCAACGCCGCCCTCGGCATCCTGTTCGCCACCGGCCTGTTCGGACTGCTGCGCGGATGGCTGATCGCATGACGCGAAAGTTTTCCTTCTTGCCGTGGTACGCCGCTTACCCTTGAGGCGCTGAGAGACCGACGCTATTGGAGCCGCACCCTGTCGATGAACTGGGCGAATTTATCGTCGGTCAGGTTCCTGCCGGCAGGAGCGCACAATATGCCACCGACGACCCACTCATACCCTCCTCGCCGCTGCTTGCCGGTTCGGCGAAACCCTGCACAGCTCTGCGCCTGCTTGACGTCCCTGAACGTGGAGTAGTCGGCCTCGTGATAACGGGCGAGCGGGGAAAATTGATCGGCAAACTGCCCGTTCTCATACATCCATTTGAGGAATTCGGCCGTCGTCTCATCCAGGGTGATGTAGGAAAAGGAATTCTGGGCTTCCCAAAGGAAGATGTGGATGTAGCCTTCATTCGTCGTTCCGAAGGCCGCCCATCGACGGAAGGCACCGACATTTCCTTCGGTCGTGACGACGTTCGTGGCTTTGCATTTCAATCCCGGCCAGGACGCGATGCGCGACTGCTTGCAGTCGATGTCCGACCAATTATAGGTCGTCTGCGCAGACGCGGCACTCGCGTAAGCGAAAGACAGGGTCGAGCACGACACGAAAAGCGCGAGCGTTTTGACCACTCTCATTTCGGCCTCCAGACCGGTGCGACTCGACGCGCCGACAACGCGGGCTGTTGGAAAAAGTTCCCGCTTCAGTTGAGGCCCGCCCGTCCCCAAATCACGTGCAACGGTTGTGTTATGGCGATGGACACGCCTGACCATCCATCTGTCCGGGCCGGATACTCCCGTACGGGATCGGAGAAATCTTCGGTGACATCGGAACCAGCGACGAAGCCGGAAGTTGAATCCGCGTCTCAACAGGGAGACCTGCAATGCCAACCCGCTTCATGCCTGCCATCGCCCTGGCGACCGGGCTTGCTTCTCTGATGGCCTTTACGCAGCTCGAGCCCGCCCGCGCGCAAACCGCGGGCGCGGGCGCGGCGGCCGGCGCCGCCGCGGGTGCGGCCGCCGGCGCCGCTGCCGGCGCGACGGGCGGAGCCTCCGCCGGAGTCGGCGGTGCGGGTGCGGGCGCTTCTACAGGCGGCGGGGCGGGCGGTGCGGGTGCCGGCGCCTCGGCGGGCGCGGGAACTGGTGGTGCCGGGGCCGGCGGTGCCGGAGCCGGCGGCGGTGGTACGGGTGCAGGTGCCTCGGCGGGCGGTGCAGGCGCCGGTGGCTCTTCGGCTGGCGCCTCGGCAGGCGCCGGAGCCGGCGGTGCGGGCGGCGGCGGTGCGGGTAGCGGCGGTGCAGGCGGCGGAGCTGCCGGTGGTGCGGGCGCTGCAGGAACCAGCGGCGCCGCTTCGGCCGGCGTCGGTACGGCCGGCGTCGGTGCCGGCGGCGCCGGTGCGGGCGGCACGGCCGGTGTTGGCACTGCCGGAACCGGCGCTG
>DATHNU010000103.1:0-4220 GCA_035485695.1 Reyranella sp.
CGTGGCCTCGGCGAGACGCTGCTCGGCCATGGTCACGAGATCGATCATGCGGACGTAGGCTTCCTCCGCCGTCGCACCCATCGAAAAGATGCCGTGCTTCACCAGCACCAGCCCCTCGACATCGGGATTTGCGCGCGACACCTCGCTGGCTTTCTTGGCGAGCGCGAAGCCCGGCATGATGTAGGGCACCAGCGCCGCGCGCTTGCCGAAGACGTCGCGCGCCAGCGCCTCGCCATCGGGCTGGTCGGTGAGCGCCAGCACCGCGTTGGAATGCGTGTGGTCGATGAACTTGTGCGGCAGGAAGGCGTGCAGCAGGGTCTCGACCGATGGGTTGGGCGACTTGGCATCGAGCAGGTTGCAGCGCTGGACGTTCACCATGTCCTCGTCCGACAGCGCCTGCAGTCCGACCAGCTCGCGCAGCGGCGCCAGGCGCACGGCGGGCAGGCCCGGCGCCTCGATGGTGCCCATGTCCCAGCCGCTGCCCTTGACGCACAGCACCTCGACGGGCTGGCCCGTGATGTCGGCTACCTTTGTCTTCACCGAGGTGTTGCCGCCGCCATGCAGCACCAGCTTCGGTTCGCCGCCCAAAAGCCTGGTGGTGTAGACGCGCAACGCCAGGTCTTCGCCGATGCCCTTGGCGGCGTGCTGGGCGATCGCTGCCTTGGCGTCGCCGTCGGACCACAGGTTTTGCATCACTTGCTGCCTTTCAACTCTACGATGGTTTTCGCCATGACCGCTTCCTGGTCCCAGGGGAACAGGATCCACGTATCCTGGCTTACTTCGGTGATGTAGCTGTCGACCGTGGGCCGGCCGGCGGGCTTGGCATAGACGGTGGCGAAATGCGCCTCGGGCAGCATCGCGCGCACGGCGCGTGCGGTGACTCCGGTATCGACAAGGTCGTCGACGATCAGCCAGCCCTTGCCCTTCTCCTGCTCCGCCGCACAGCCTTTCAGGAGCTCGACCTTGGCGCCGCGTTCCATGCGGTCGTAGGTCGAGCAGCACACCGTGTCGATCAGGCGCAGATTGAGCTCGCGGGCGACGATGGCGGCGGGGACCAGGCCGCCGCGCGTGATGGCGACAAGCCCCTTGAACGGTCCGAGATCGGCCAGGCGCCAGGCCAGCGCTCGCGCGTCGCGGTGCAACTCCGTCCACGACACGGGAAACATCTTGTTGTAGCCGGCGCCACTCGCCATGCGGTCTGCTCCTCCCGAGGGCTCGGCCCAAGGGCTCGGATAGTACCCGCGGCGCCCTGCGGCAAGCGACCGGTTTCGGGGTTTACAGGGTGGGATGGCCGGCTATGTTGCCGCCGGGCGGGCGTCGAAGTCCTGCGTCTTTGGGGAAGAATTAATGCATTTCGTGATGCCGCATTTGGCGACCGCCGCTTTCTGGGTGGCGCTCTGGAAGATCATGATCGCCAACGTCATCCTGTCCGGCGACAACGCGGTGGTCATCGCCATGGCGGCCCGCAATCTTACCGAAAAGCATCGTCGGGCGGCGATCATCTTCGGCGGCGCCGGCGCCATCCTGCTGCTGATCATCTTCTGCGGCCTGCTGGGCGTATTGCTCGACGTGCCGTACCTCAAGCTGGTGGGCGGCTTCCTGCTGCTGTGGATCGGCATCAAGCTGGTGGGCGACGAGGAAGAAGGCGGCGACGTCAAGGCACACGAGCAGCTGTGGCCGGCCATCTGGAGCATCGCCTTCGCCAACACGGTCATGAGCCTCGACAATGCCATCGCCATCACCGCCGCCGCCAACGGCGACTTCTTCCTGATGTGCATGGGGCTGATCATCAGCGTGCCGATCATCATCGCCGGCGCCGCCGTCATTTCCGGCCTGCTCGCCCGTTTTCCCTGGCTCGCCTTGGTCGGTGCCGGGCTGATCGGCTGGATCGCGGGCGAAGTCATCTCCGGCGAGGGCCGCCATGAGGAGCTCCGGCCGGACGGCACGTTGGTCGAGGTCGTGCAACCGGGTTCGGTTGCCGCCTGGCTCGACGCTCATATTCCGCATGCAGAGCTGGTCGCCTCGGTGGTGGGCGCAATGCTCGTCCTGGCCATCGGCATGATCATCGGCCGAATCCGGCAGCGCCGCTCCAAGTCGTCCTGACCGCTGCGAAGCTTGAAAAGACGGCGATTCTCGCCATATCGAGTCAAAATGGGGAGACAGATGGAGACGACTGAAGTCGAAGCCGGCGTTCTTGGTCTGATGCCGCTGCTTGAATTCGTGCTGATCGACTTCGCCGTGTCGGAGATGTGGACGGTCGCCTTCTGGAGTGCGCTCTGGAAGATCATCGTCGCCAACATCGTGCTGTCGGGCGACAACGCCGTGGTCATCGCCATGGCTTCCCGCAATCTGTCGGACAAGTACCGCCGCCGGGCGATCTTTCTGGGCAGTGCCGGCGCCGTCGTGCTGCGCATCCTCTTCTGCGCCGTGATCGGCCTGCTGCTGGGCGTGCCCTACCTCAAGCTGGTCGGTGGTGCGCTGCTGCTGTGGATCGGCGTCAAGCTGATGGCCGAGGAAGAGGGCGAAGCCGACATCAAGGCGCACGAGAACCTGTGGGCCGCGATCTGGACCATCGTCGTGGCCGACGCGGTGATGAGCCTCGACAATGCCATTGCCATCGCCGCGGCGGCCAAGGGCAACTTCACCCTGATCGTCATCGGCCTCGTCATTTCCATTCCCATCATCGTCTTCGGCGCCACCCTGATCTCCAAGCTGCTCGACCGCTTTCACTGGCTTGGCATGGTGGGCGCGGCGTTGATCGGCTGGATCGCCGGCGAAGTGATGGCGGGCGACGGCCGACGCGACGTGATGGGAGCCGACGGCAAGCTCGTCGAGACGATCGAACCCGGCACGATTGCCGCGTGGCTCGACGCTCACCTGCCTCATGCCGAGCTGGTCTCCGCCGCAATCGGCGCCCTGTTCGTCCTGGGGCTCGGCCTCTTCCTGGCGCGCCGCAAAGCGCGCCGGCACAGTCAGGGCTGATCGCCGGCGGCGCATTTCCCGCGAGGTTGTTGACGCCCCGCGGAAGGCGTAAAACCGCGCCGCCGCGGCTTTCCAGCGGCGACGGAGGTTGTTTGGCCGACGAGTTGTGGCGACACCAGGCGCTCGCGCCCTATGCCACGTTGCCATGGGCGAGCCGCGGCCGGCTGAACCGCGAATCCGAATCGCCGACGCGCAGCCCGTTCCAGCGCGACCGCGACCGCATCATCCATTCGACGGCGTTTCGGCGGCTGAAACACAAGACGCAGGTCTTCGTCTATCACGAGGGCGACCACTACCGCACGCGGCTCACCCACTCGCTGGAGGTGGCGCAGATCGCCCGTACGATCTGCCGCACGCTACGCCTCGACGAGGATCTCGGCGAGGCCGTGGCGCTCGCCCACGACCTCGGCCACACGCCGTTCGGCCATGCCGGCGAGGAGGCGCTGCACGCCGCGATGCAGCCCTATGGCGGCTTCGACCACAACGCTCAGACCTTACGCATCCTCACCAAGCTCGAGGAGCGCTATGCCGAGTTCAACGGCCTCAACCTCACCTGGGAGACGCTCGAGGGCGCGGTCAAGCACAACGGCCCGCTGCTCAAGGATGGCCGCACGCTCGGCCAGCTGCCGGCCGCCATCGTCGAATATTGCCAGGACCACGATCTCGAACTCGGCGGCTACGCCGGACCGGAGGCGCAGATCGCCGCCCTGAGCGACGACATCGCCTACAACAACCACGATATCGACGACGGCCTGCGCGCCGGCCTGTTCGAGATCGCCGACCTGATGGACCTGCCGCTGGTCGGCGACATGTTCTCGATCGTGACGCAGAAATATCCCGGCATCGGTCACGCGCGGCTGATCCACGAGGCGGTTCGTCGCGTCATCAACGCCATGGTCGAGGACGTGCTCGACGAGACGCGCCGGCGACTGGCGGCGGCAACCCCGAAGTCCGTCGCCGATATCCGCGCCCTCGGCCAGCCAGTGGTGGTCTTCTCGCCGCATATGGCGGCGACCGACCGCACGGTGAAGGCCTTCCTCTACAAGCGCATGTACGAGCACTGGAAGCTCAACCGCTCGCACTCCAAGGCGCGCCGCGTCGTGACCGACCTGTTCGGGCTGCTGTTCGCCGAGCCCAACTGCCTGCCGCCGCCGTGGCGCGAGCGCGCCGAGCAGGCCGGCACCCAGGCCCGCGCCCGCCTGGTCGCCGACTACATCGCCGGCATGACCGACCGCTTC
>DATHNU010000104.1:0-4217 GCA_035485695.1 Reyranella sp.
TCGACGAAGGCGTATTCGACGCGCAGCTCGACGAGATCGCGCACGGCGCGCGACACGGCAATGCCGCCGGGCTCGGCCAGCGCCTGGATGCGGGCGGCGAGATTGACGCCGTCGCCGAAGATGTTCTGGTCCTCCTCGTCGACGATGACTTCGCCCAGGTGGACGCCGACACGGAACAGCATGCGCTGCTCGACGGCCAGCGCCTCGTTGAAGCGCGCCATGCGTTCCTGGATGTCGATGGCAGCCCCGACCGCGGTCACGGCCGACCCGAACTCGGCCAGCATGGCATCGCCCGCCGTGCCGACCAGCCGGCCGCTGCCGGCGTCGATCGCCGGACGCCAGACTTCGATCTGGGCCGATTTCAGGTGCCTGAACGTGCGCGTCTCGGCACCTTCCATCATCCGGGTAAAGCCGGCGAGGTCGGCGTGGACGATCGCGGCGAGGCGGCGCTGCATGATGGCTTCGGTTTAGCGGCCTTTGAAGGCAGGAACGCGGCGCTCGCGCAGAGCGCTCAGGCCCTCGCGCAGGTCTTCGGAGGTCTGGCACTCGCGGATGCCTTCGCGAATCTGCGGGATGTCGGGCTCGGCCTGGGCGAACTGCTCGATGGCGCGCTTCATGTTCGACATGGAAAGCGGCGCCAGGCCGGCGAGCTTGGCTGAGGTCTCGTCGACCTTGGCCTTGAACTGCGCGCGGTCGACCAGCCAGTCGAGATAGCCTACGCGCAGCAGGTCCTCGTCGGTAAAGTCCTCCGACAGCAGGAACGCACGCTTGGCGAAGCTCGGGCTTACCTTCTGGGTATAGCGGCGCAGGCCGCTCGGATAGTAGTGCAGGCCAAAGCGCGCCGCCGGCATGAAGAAGCGCATGCCCTTGACGCCGAGCCGGAAGTCGCAGGCCAGCGCCATGTCGGTGGCACCGCCATAGACGCCGCCGTTCAGCGCACACAGCGTCGGCATGTGCATCGCCTCGAGGCGATCCATGACCTTCTCGAAGCTGTCCTCGCCGTCGGCGGGCCGTGCCGCCTTGCCGGACGGGATCGAGCCCAGATCGTAGCCCGAGCAGAAGGTCTTCTCGCCCGCACCGGTGATCACCGTCACCCGCACGTCGGGCGCGGCGTCGGCCTTCTCGATGGCCTGCCGCAGCAGGCTGAGACCGGTCGGATCGAGCCTGTTGTGCTTGGCCGGATCGTTGAGCGTGATGGTGGCCCGGGGGCCGTCGATGGAAAGCAGAACGGTGTCTGTCATGTTGCCCTGAAAATACCTGAGCCGGTCGCCAAAAGCGACCGAGCGCGGCATATTACAGGCTGGAGGAAACCTATGACTTATACCGCCCCGCTGGCCGACATGCGCTTCGCGCTGCGCGAAATGGCCGGCCTGCAGCAGGTTGCCGCCCTGCCGGGCTACGAGCATGCGACCGACGACACGGTCGATGCGGTGCTCGAGGAAGCGGCCAAGCTCGCCGGCAACGGCCTGGCGCCGCTCAACCGCGAGGGCGACAAGGTGGGCGCCAAGCTGGAGAACGGCGTGGTGCGCACCGCGCCGGGCTTTGCCGCCATCTACAAGGAATTCGTCGCCGGCGGCTGGAATTCGCTGCCGTTCGACCCCGAGTTCGGCGGCCAGGGCATGCCGTGGCTGCTTGCCGCGACGGTGCAGGAAATGTGGCAGGCGGCCAACATGGGCTTCGGGTTGGTCCTGCTGCTGAACCAGGGGGCGATCGATGCCATCCACCATCATGGATCAGCCGAGCAGAAGGCTGCCTACCTGCCCAAGATGATCTCCGGTGAATGGACCGGCACCATGAACCTCACCGAGCCGCAGGCCGGCTCCGATCTCGGCCAGCTCAAGAGCCGTGCGCGCAAAAATGGGGACCATTACCTAGTCACCGGCCAGAAGATCTTCATTACCTATGGCGAGCACGACATGGCCGAGAACATCGTTCACCTGGTGCTGGCGCGCACGCCCGACGCGCCGGCAGGCGTGCGCGGCATCTCGCTGTTCATCGTCCCGAAGTTCCTGGCCGGCGCCGACGGCAAGCTTGCTGCGCGCAACGATCTTCGGTGCGTGTCGCTCGAGCACAAGCTCGGTATCCATGCCAGCCCGACCTGCGTGATGTCGTTTGGCGACGATGGCGGCGCGGTCGGCTATCTGGTCGGCGAAGAAGGCCGCGGGCTTTCCTACATGTTCACCATGATGAATAACGCGCGGTTGTCGGTCGGCATCCAGGGCTTGGCCATCGCCGAGCGCGCCTACCAGCAGGCTTCCGCTTTCGCCAAGGGCCGCGTGCAATCCAAGGACGACGGCAGCGCAAAGCCGGAGCCGGTGTCGATCATCCACCACGCCGACGTCCGGCGCATGCTGATGACCATGCGCGCCCAGATCGAGGCGATGCGCGCGCTGGGCTACTACACCGCGGCCGGCATCGACGGCGCGCTGAAGCATCCCGACAAGGAGACGGCGCGCAAGACGCAGGACCGCGTCGACTTGCTGATCCCGATCGTCAAGGCGTGGTTCACCGACCTCGGCAACGAGATCGCCTCGATCGGCGTGCAGGTCCATGGCGGCATGGGCTTCATCGAGGAGACGGGCGCCGCCCAGCATCTGCGCGATGCACGCATATTGCCGATCTACGAGGGCACCAACGGCATCCAGGCGCGCGACCTGGTGGGCCGCAAGGTCGCCAAGGACGGCGGCGAGACGATGCTGGCGCTGGTGGCCGAGATGCGGGCGCTGGCCGAGGAGATGAAGGCGGCGCCGGGCGATGATCTGGCGGTGATCCGCACCGCCGTGCTGGCCTCCGCGGACGCGCTGGAGGATGCCACCAAATGGGTGGCGCAGTCGGTCAAGGCAGACCTGGTGACGGCCCTGGCGGGCTCCGTGGCGTTCCTGCGGCTGGCCGGGACGGCGTTGGGCGGCTGGCTGCTGGCCCGCGGCGCGCTGGTCGCCCAGAGCAAGCTGGCGAGCCGCGACGGCGATCCCGCCTTCCTCGAAGCCAAGCTCATCACGGCGCGATTCTATGCCGAGGTCGTCCTGCCGCCGGGGCTGGCCCAGCTCGGGCCAATCAAGGCCGCCGGCCGCACGGTCTTCGCGCTGACGGAGGCGCAACTTTAAGTCTTCCAGGACCGCTCATGAATCATGAGGCGGGCCTGGAGGCCCCGCGGTCCGGCAAGAAAAACGCCCGATCTCGCGACCGGGCGTTTTCAATTCGATGACGGAAGAAGCCTACGCCGCTTCCTGCTGCTCGGCCTGATCCGCCGACGGGCCTGAATCCTGGCCCTTGGCGGCGGTATCGCGCTCGATGAACTCGATCACCGCCATCGGCGCGGCATCGCCGAAGCGGTAGCCCGCCTTCAGCACGCGCAGGTAGCCGCCGTTGCGCTTGGCATAACGCGGGCCCAGCGTGGTGAACAGCTTGTCGGCGACATAGGGATCGCGCAGGAAGCCGATCGCCTGGCGGCGGGCGTGCAGGCCGCCCTTCTTGCCGAGCGTCACCAGCTTCTCGACGATCGGACGCAGGTCCTTCGCCTTGGGCAGCGTGGTCGTGATCTGCTCGTGCTTGATGAGGGCACCGGCCAGATTCATGAACATCGCCTTGCGATGCTCGGCGGTGCGGTGGAACTTCCGGCCGCGATTGTTATGGCGCATGACTTAATTCCTTCTTGCCGGCCTAGTACGGCTCTTCCAGCCGCTTGGCCATCTCTTCGATGTTGTCCGGCGGCCAGCCCGGGATTTCCATGCCCAGGTGGAGGCCCATGCCAGCCAGCACTTCCTTGATCTCGTTCAGCGACTTGCGGCCGAAGTTCGGCGTGCGCAGCATCTCGGCCTCGGTCTTCTGCACCAGATCGCCGATGTAGATGATGTTGTCGTTCTTCAGGCAGTTGGCCGAACGCACCGACAGTTCGAGCTCGTCGACCTTGCGCAGGAGGTTGCGGTTGAACGGGAAGTCGTCCTGCTGCTCCTCCTTGCGGACCTCGCGTGGCTCCTCGAAGTTGATGAAGAGCTGGAGCTGGTCCTGCAGGATGCGCGCAGCCAGCGCCACGGCGTCGTCCGGACGGGTCGTGCCGTTGGTCTCGACCGTCATCGACAGCCGGTCGTAGTCGGTGACCTGGCCGACGCGGCTGTTCTCGATCTTGTAGGAGACGCGCTTGACCGGGCTGAACACCGAGTCGACAGGGATCAGGCCGATCTGGGCGTCCTCCGGCCGGTTGGCCGAGGCGGGCACGT
>DATHNU010000105.1:0-11233 GCA_035485695.1 Reyranella sp.
ACCTACTGGGAAAGCCTCGACCAGCTGTTGGCGCGCATGGACATCGTGTCGGTGAATTGCCCGCACACGCCCGCGACCTTCCATCTCCTGTCGGCTCGCCGTCTCAAGCTGATGAAGCCCTCGGCCATCATCGTGAACACGGCGCGCGGCGAGGTGATCGACGAGAATGCGATGGTGCGCATGCTGAAGGCGGGCGAGCTCGCCGGCGCGGGCCTCGACGTCTACGAGCACGAGCCGCAGGTTAACCCCAAGCTGCTCGAGCTCGACAGCGTCGTACTGCTGCCGCACATGGGCTCGGCCACGCTCGAGGGCCGCATCGAGATGGGCGAGAAGGTCCTGATCAACATCAAGACCTTCGCCGACGGCCACAAGCCACCGGACCGCGTTCTCGCCACGATGTTTTGAGCGCGTTCCGACGCGCTGGCGGGCGGCAGCGCCTTCTGAGGTGCGAGAGCCCGCACCGTGCCGAAAGGACAAGGACCTCTACAAATCCCCCTCGACCATTTCGCGGCTGCGGTTGTCGATCAGAACGTCGCGCGTCGAACGCCCGACCTGGGCGCCGATCAGGATGGTGAGCGACGTCCAGTACATCCAGATCATGATGGCGGCGAAACCGGCGGTGGCGCCGAATGCCGAGGTAAGCTGCGTCACTTCGAAGTAGAAGACGAGGGCGCGATTGCCCGCGGCGAACAGCAACGCGTTCACGCCGCCGCCGATCAACGCGTATTTCCACGGCACGCCCCCGGTCGGCAGCCATTTGTAGATCAGGGTAAAGAAGGCCGAGAGCAGTCCGTAGTGCACCGACGCCGACATCGCCGGCCCGATCCACTCGCCGAGGATCGGGAAGGCCTCGAGCGCGCCGGCATAGGCCGAGATCAGCACGCTCGCCAGGATGACGGCGATCAGCAGCAGACCCAGCACGACCATCAAGGCCAGGGCCAGAAGTCGCGATTTCAGACCGGCCAGCACGGGATGCAGGCTACGCGTCTTGCGATCCCGCCAGATCGCGTCAATGCCGTCATCGAGTTCGACGAAGACGCGCGTACCGGTATAGAGCAGCACGGCGGCGCCAATCAGGGCGGCAATTCCGCCACCCCGGAAGAGATCCTGTGAGGCAAAACGTTGAATGCCCTTCAGTTGCTCCGGTGCCACGACCGTGCTCAGCGCGTTGAAAATCGCTTCCTGCGCCATCAGCTTGCCGACGAACGGCTCAGCGACGGCGATGCTGAAGATCATGATCGGGCCGAGCGCGAACATCGTGTAGAAGGCCATCGCCGCGGCCGACGTCGAGAGCCGGTTGGTGAAGTAGCCGTAGCCGGCGGAGGTGGCGATGCGCCAGAGCGTGTAGATCATGGTCAACGCAGATGGGCGATGGCGTTGGAATAATACGCGAGCAGCGGCCGATCGGTTGCCACCGCCACGAACAAGCCGTCGGTTTCCTCGACTAGGCGGCGCAGCGTGAGCATGCGCAGGCCGACATGGAAGGCATAGTCGCGGTCGCCCCGCGGCAGGTAGAGCTTGGCGCCGCGGCTTTCGAAGTGCGCCACCAGCTCGGAGGCGCGCACCTTGAGTTCCAGCTCGTCGAGCGGCCGGTCGGCTTCCAGCAGCACCGTGGCGATCAGTGACACCGGCAGAACGGGGATGAGCCGGGCGATTTCTTCCATCACGTCGTGTGCCAGGCGACCGATGATCTCGAAGCGTTGCTCCTTGTCGAGGCCGCGAAGGTCGCCGCCCGCCGCGCCGGCATGATTGGCCAGCCAGTCGCGCGCCGAGATCAGGCCGCCGAAATTGACGCAGGCATAGCCGAAACGGAACCAGCGGCCGCGCAGCATCAGGCCGAGCTGGCCCAGCCAGAAGCCCGCCGCCGTGCGCGCGGCGAACCAGGCGCTGCGCCGCTTGGTCTCGCGGTCGAGCGAACGCAGCAGCGTTCGATCCTCCAGCACGCGGTCGTAGTTGAGAGCCACCGGCACGAAGACGATGTCGTGCGTTCCCTTGGGATCGAACGATTTCAGCATGTAGTCGAACAGGCCGAGCTTGGGTTCGCGCAGCCGGCCGTCACGCGACAGGCCACCTTCGGGATACATCGCCTGGGCGACGCCGGCCTCGGTCGCCATGTGGACATAGCGCTCCAGCACCCGGCGGTAGATCGGGCTGTGGGAGTTGCGGCGCACGAAGTAGGCGCCCATCGAGCGGATGAGTTGCTGCAAGGGCCAGATGCGCGCCCACTCGCCGACGGCGTAGCTCAATGCCGTGCGCTCGGCGGCCAGGAAGGCGACCAGCACGTAATCCATGTTGCTGCGGTGATTCATGACGAACACCACGGCGGTATTGGGCGGCACGCCGGCCAGCGTGCGTTCGTCGGCGAAGCCCAGTCGCACGCGGTAGAGAAAGCGCGCGATGGCGCGGGCGATCGAGTAGCCGACTCTGAAGTAGATGTAGGCGTTGAAGGTCGGCACGATCTCGCGCGCATAACGGCGGACCTCGACCATCGCCACTTCGCGCGGCACGTTGGTGGCGCGGGCGTGGTCGTTGGCGGCGGCGACCACCTGCGGGTCGTAGACCAGCCGGTCGATCAGCACCTGCCGCTTGGTGAGCTGGAATGGCTTGATCTCGACGGCAAGCTTCTGGTTGACCCGGTCGATCAGCCGGTTGAGCCGCCGCCGCACGAACCAGCGTCCGCTCGGGATGAGCAGCCGGTCGAGCAGGGACCACAGCGCGAAGATGACGATTGCCACGAACAGCCAGAGTGGAACGGTGACCGGCTCGCCCATCGCCCTCACCGGCTGTTCTGCGTGTCCTCAGTACTGCCTGAGATTGAAGCCGGTGATGACGAGCATGATCGACGTCACCACCAGGACCACTGTCGTGCCGGTGGCCCCCAGGAAGCGTCCTTGCGGAATGACACCGAGCATGCCGCCGGCATGCAGCACACGCGCGAGGAGGAACAAGGCCGACAGGGCCGCCGTGGTCCAGAAGCCGTAGAAGTCGCTCGCCACGTAGATCAGCAGGAGGCAGAGCGGCGCGAATTCGATCAAATTCGCGTGCGCGCGGATGGCCGCGATCATTTCGGGGTCGCCACCGTCGCCCAGGTTGATCTTCTTGCGCCCGCGCATGATGCCGACGTTTATAGTCAGGACGGCGGCCAGCAGTCCGAGCAAGCCTGCACAGACGAAAAAGACAGGCATCGGACGACCTCCCCCTCGATTCGGCGGTATTGTATGGCCATATTGGCGCAAGACGAAATCAAGTGGAGCGCACCATGTGGCAGATTTTGCGCAAGAAGACCGAGAAGCAAACCGCCGATCGCGCGTTGCCGGGCCGGGCGACGCCCAGCTTCAATGTGCCGACCAAACACTTCGTCAACGGCAACCGCATCCAGCCGCCATTTCCGGCCGGGCTGGAGAAGGCGATGGTCGGGATGGGCTGCTTCTGGGGCGCCGAGCGCAAGTTCTGGGAAGCCCCGGGCGTCCATGCGACGGCCGTGGGCTATGCCGCCGGGCTGACGCCCAACCCGACCTACCAGGAAGTCTGCTCGGGTCGCACCGGCCACAACGAGGTGGTCATGGCGTGGTTCGATCCGGCCGAGACGTCGTACGAAGCGCTGCTGCGGGTGTTCTGGGAGAATCACGATCCGACCCAGGGCATGCGTCAGGGCAACGACGTAGGCACCCAATATCGTTCCGGCATCTACACCTTCTCGGCTGACCAGAAGGAAAAGGCCAAGGCCTCGCGCGCCGTCTTCCAGCGCGAGCTGGCGAAGAACCGCATGGGTGCGATCACCACGGAGATCCTGGATGCCCCGGCGTTCTATTACGCCGAGGACTATCATCAGCAGTACCTCGCCAAGAATCCCGGCGGATATTGCGGCCTGGGCGGCACCGGCGTCAGCTGCCCGATCGGGCTGGGCGTCGCGGCGGAATAGCTGCTGGAGGCGCGCTACTCCAGTCGCGCGTCTTCCATCGGATCGATGAAAATCGCGCCACGGGAGTGGCGCGCCCCCAGCCTAGACCGACGGTCTCGTAGCCGAACTGCTTGTCGAGGGCCGCGAGTTCGCGGCGGAATGCCACCTGGGCGCGCTCTTGCCTGAACCACGTCAGCGGCCGCTCCGCCGAGCGTCGAGGGAGTGGCGTCAGGCGTTGGCGCTCCACAGCGTCCATCGGTCCTTTTCGACGATCGGACCGACTGTCGGGATCCGCTCATCGATATAGGCGATCAGATCCTCGATTTCGGGGTTGCTGAGTTCATGGAGAATCGATCGTCCGGTGCGAGCCGCGAGATCCCGGCTCAGCTCTTCCCGGCTGTCGTAAGTCCTGCGCACTTCCCACAGGGTGACGGTCTCGACGGCGCTGAACCCCGTTGCCCGCAGCGCGTCCTGCACGGCCGCATCGGTCGGCCGGCGCCCGAGCTCGACGGCCAGCAGCCGCGGAAAGCGCTCGAAGAAGTAACCCCGCATATGCTCCGGCGAGCCGGCCACCTGGATATCGGCCGGCGTTCGATCCTGGATGATCAGTCTTCCGCCGGGAACCAGCAGGCGGCGGGCTTCGGCGAAGCACGGCTCAAAGCTTCGCAAATGGTGGATCAGCGCGCGTTGGAAGACGACATCCAGCGCGGCCGACGGCAGGCCGGTCGCCGCCGCATCGCCCTGTCGAAAGGAGATATGGGCAAGGCCGTCCGCCTGCTCGCGCGCGGCGGCGACCATCGCCTCGGAGAAGTCGACGCCTATGACCTCGCGGGCGCCGAGCGCGCGCCACGCCAGCGAGTAGATGCCGCCGCCGCAGCCGATATCGGCCACCCGCTTGCCGGTCGGATCGACGATGCGTCGTATGCCATCGGCCCAGCCGGCATCGGTCAATCGACCGGCGTAGGTGCTTCGATTCACCTTCGAGTGGAAATCGATCGCCATCCTCGTTTCCTCCAACACTTGCTTGAACAGGATTCGAACGGACGGGCTCCAGGGGATCAAATATATGATTCAGGACGAACTCATATCGCCTTCATATGATCGCCTCGAGGGATTCCGTGAAGCGATCGAGCTCCTCTTCGGTATTGTAGACATGCACCGACGCCCGCATGACATTCGGCAGGCCGCGGCCCCTGAGGTCGAGGCGTGAGGAGAACTGGGTCGATACGGTGAGGTTGATCGCCTGTGCGCGCAGCTTGGCTTTCAGCGCGTTGTGGTCGGCGCCGGCGATGGCGAAGGTCACGATGGCGCCCCTGACCTTGCCGAGGTCGGTCAGCGTAACGCCCTTCAGGGTCGAGAGCCGGGCGCGCAGGCCGTCCGCCAGTTCGCGCAGCCTCGCCCAGATCGCTTCCATGCCAAGCTCGTTGGCCTGGTCGGCGGCGACTTTCAGGCCGATGACGCCGGCAAAATAGCGTTCCCAGTTCTCGAAGCGGCGCGCGTCGTCGCGCGTGGTGTAGGCGTTGTCGTCGGTCCACTTGGCGGCGTGATTGTCGAGGAAGACAGGCTCGATCCCGGCCGTCGTGGTGCGTCTGGCGTAGAGGAAGCCGGTGCCGCGCGGTCCGCGCAGGTATTTGCGGCCGGTCATCGACAGGAAGTCACAGCCGATCCTGCGGACATCAACGGGAAGCTGTCCGACGGACTGGCAGGCATCGAGCAGATAGAGCACGCCGGCATCGTTCGCGATCTTGCCGACCGCCTCGGCCGGCTGCACCAGCCCGCCCTGGGTCGGCACGTGCGAGATCGATACCAGCTTGGTGCGCTTGTCGATGGCCCGCTCGAGGGCGCCGAGATCGATCTGGCCGTATTTGTCGTCGGGGACCACCACGATCTCCGCGCCCGTCTTCCTCGCCACCTGCAGGTAGGAGATGTAGTTCGACGAATATTCGCTGACGCAGGTGAGGATGCGGTCGCCCGGTTTGAAGTCGAGCGAATCGAAGGCCATGTCCCAGCCGCGCGTGGCGTTCTCGACGAAAGCGATCTCGTCCGGCGCCGCGCCGATCAGCTGGGCCACGGCGGGATAGAAGCCTTCGAGCTGGTCGTTTGCCTGTGCCGCCGCCTCGTAGCCGCCGATTTCGGCTTCGAGCTTCAGGTGGCCCACGGTGGCATCGAGCGTGCGCCGGCTGGGCAGCGCCGAGCCAGCCGCATTGAGATGCAGCACATGGGCGCAGCCCGGCGTCTCGGCGCGCAGGCGGACGAGATCAAGGCTCACGCTGAAACTTCTCCTGTTGTATGATTCGGGCCATGTCGCTGTCCGGCACCGTGCTTCGTTTCGTCCTGCCTAAAGCGGCGCCCGAGCCCGAGCAACTGACCATTGCTCATGCCGGCGATACCCTGCCCGTCACCTTCGTACGCAGCCCGCGCGCCCGCCGCGCCTCGCTGCGGGTCGATCCGGCACGGCGGCGGATCGTGCTGACCGCTCCGCTGCGCATGGCCCGCGCGACCGCTTTGGGTTTTGCCGAAGCGCAGGCCGGGTGGATCGCCGCCCGGCTCAAACGCCTGCCGGCCCGCCGGCCCTTCGCCGACGGCGCCGAGTTGCCGCTGTTCGGCCAACCGCACCGCATCCGCCATCGGACCGATGCGCGCGGCACGGTGTGGCGCGAGGGGCCGGAAATCCATGTCGCCGGCCGGCCCGAACATCTGCCACGCCGCCTGCGCGACTGGCTGACGGCGGAACTGCGCGGGCGGCTGGTGCCCCTGGTCCATGCCAAGGCAGCTCGGGTCGAGCGTCCGGTGAAGCGCATCACGGTGCGCGACAGCCGCTCGCGCTGGGGAAGCTGCGGGCCCGACGCCACGATGTCGTTCTCGTGGCGGCTGGTGTTCGCACCCCCCGAGGTGCTGGACTATCTGGTGGCGCACGAGGTCGCCCATCTCGTGCATCTCAATCACGGGCCGCACTTCTGGGCGCTGGCGCGCCGGCTGTGCGAGAGCCCGATCGAGGCGCCGCAGGCCTGGCTCAAGAGGAACGGCGAGACCTTGCTGCAGTACGGCGCGTAGGGAAATCACGTCCTCATATTCCTCTCCCCCTTGGGGGAGAGGTTAGGTGAGGGGTAACCGAAGGCTGTCTCCCCATCACCCCCCACCCAGCCTCTCCCCCAAGGGGGAGAGGAGCATGAGGGCTTCTCACTATTCGGCGGCGGCGCGGGCCGGCGCGACGTTCAGCACAGCCGCTGCCTCCTTGGCCACGACCGTGCCCTCGAAGAAGCGAGGGTTCTGCGTGCCCCAGAGCCGCACGGCATTGGCGAAGGTGAAGTCTCGGAAATCATCCGAGGTGATGAGTTCGTCCTCGACCAGTTCATGGGCTTCGGGCACGGGGCTCAGCATATCGGGCACGTCGAAATGACCGATATCCGAGCTGAAGATCGCGTTGATCCTCGCGCCGAAGGGATTGGCCTTGCCGAAGGCCGTCACGTTCATGCGGTCGTCGGCCTCGCAGCCGAAATAATACGGCCGGGCATAGAGATCGACCCAGTCTTCCTTGCGCGCGATCTTGCAGGCCGCGAAGTCGTCCAGCACCGGCACGCCACCCGTCAGGTTATCCTCCTCGTTGCTGGGCCAGCCATCGCGGCGCTGCAGCTCTGCCGCCATGTCGTCATAGCCGTACTTCTCGACCAGGCTTTTCAGCAGCGCGCGGTCGAGCTTCTTGGGATCCATATAGGCGATGCCCTCGGCGCCGCGCCGCTCCCAATGCTCGATCAGGTCGGCGAAGAGCTGGCAGCCCCAGCCGACGCCGCCTTCGAGGAAGGCGAAGTTGAGATCGGGGAAGCGCCGCGTCACGCCGCCCAGGAACAGCCCCTTGGCAATGGAATGGCCGGCGGCGGCGAAGTGGCCGATATGGTTGAAGGTGAAGTTGCTGGGCGAATTGCGCAGGCCGAAGCCGCGGCCGCCGGCATGGAAAGTGGGCGCCATGGCGAGCTCGCGGCATTTCTGCCAGACGGCATCGTAGTCGTGGTTGCTGTCGATGCCGAGATTCTCGTAGGTCACGGCGAAGCGGCCGAGCGCTGGATCGAGATCCTTGCCTGCCGCAATGCGGCGCGGGACGCCGCCGCCGAACATGCCGACCTTGGCGCCGAGCTGCTTGGTCGCGAACTCGAGCTCGGCGATGGCCTCGTCCGGCGTGAACATCGGGATCACGGCCGCCGGCGTCAGCCGGTCGCTGAGCTTGGCGAAATATTCCGCGGTGACGATGTTGAAGCCGCGCACTACGGCACGCCGGGTCTCGTCATCGGGGATGCGCGGAATGGAAAGGCCGGCGGTCGGATAGATGACGCCGAAATCGATGCCGAGCTCGTCGAGCCGGTCGTAGAGCATGCGCGGCATCATGGCCGTGGCGCGGTCGCGGGTGTTGGTGGACTGGCGGGACCAGTAGCCTTCCATGGCGATGCCGCGCTGCTTGCGCTCGGCGATCGACAGGCTGAGCGCGTCGGGTATGCGCCGCTGCGAGGCCAAAAAGCCATCCGCCGACTTGTCGCCGGCGACCTTGCGCATGCGCTCGGCGAAGACCGGGTTGTATTCGATCCAATGCCCGTCGGCATCGATGATGGGATGTTTCAGACTGGAACGAACTTCTGCGGGGCTGCGATGAGAACTCATGCTTGCCTCCAAGGTCGCCAATTCGACAGGTAACCCTCCAACGCTAACGCTGTCGGCAGACCCTTGCAACGGCCGGTTGCCCGCTCACACTCGATGTTATTTCTCGACTCTTCTTTCGCGACGCGATTTAAGGATGACGGCCTCTAGCCAAAGCGACCGGGGTCGCAGGCTTTGAGGGCATCGGGCAGGTCTTCGCCCGCCATTTGACGCGCGATCAGCCGGCCGGTCGCAGTAGCCAGCGTCAGGCCGACATGCTGGTGGCCGTAGCCGCAATAGACGTTGGCCAGACGCGGCGCGCGGCCGATCGCCGGCCGGTAATCGGGCAGGGTTGGCCGCTCGCCGATCCAGCGGCTTCGCTCCGCGCCGCCGACGCCGGGGAAGACATCCTTGAGGTGCCGCACCAGGATATCGGCGCGCTGCCAGGAGGGCGGCTGGTGCGGCGCCGCCAGCTCGACGGTGCCGGCCAGGCGCAGCCCTTCCTCCATCGGCGTGATGACGAAGCCGCGCTCGGCCGGACCCACCGGCAGGTCGAAGCGCACATTGTCGGGCGCCAGCATCACATGGTAGCCGCGCTCGGCCACCAGTGGCGCGTTGAAGCCCAGCAGGCGCGTCAGTTCACCCGAGGCGCGGCCGGCGGCGATCACCACCGCACTGGCCGGCAGCCTCTGGTCGACGGTTTCGACCGACGTCACGCGATTGCCCCCATCGGTCCCGTCGCGGCCGAAGCCGCGCACGCGGCTGCGCAAGATGGTGCCGCCGTCGGCGGCAAAGCGCTCGGCCAGGGTCGACACCACCTTGTAGGGATTGATGGTGTGCATGCCGTGCGTGTAGTAGACGCCGCGGACAATGCGATCGCTGAGGCCTGGCGCCAACGCGCGCGCGCGGTTGCCGTCGATGATTTCGAACTCCGTGCCCTTGTCTCTCTGCAGCGCCCGTTCCTCGGCGCCGGATGCAAAGGCTGCCTCGCTTTCGTATACGTAGAGCGCGCCCTTTGTCTTGAAGAGCTCGCCCAGGCCCGACGCCTGGATCTCGGCCTTCCAGGCGATATTGGCTTCGGCCATCAGCGCGCCGAACGAATCGATGCCTTTCCTGACCTCGGCCGGGCTGCAGGCGGCGCGGGCGAAACGCGCCATCCAGGGTAGCAGCCAGGGCAGGCTGGGGGGATGGACGGTGAGCGGACCGCGGCGATCCATCAGCATTTGCGGCACGCGCTTCAGGATCGACGGCCGGGCGAGCGGCAACAGGTGATCGATGGCGATGAAGCCGGCGTTGCCATAGGAGGTGGCCCGGCCCGGCTCGGCGCTGTCGAGCAAGGTAACGCTATGGCCGGCGCGCTGCAGGGCGCGCGCGGTCGCCGTGCCCACGATACCGGCGCCGACGACGATGACGGGGGCTTGATCGTTCATGCAGCGACGTTAGCACGGCCCGTGAAGCCGCCAGGACGCCGATTGATTTGCCGCCGCAAATGACTATTTACGGGGCCATGTCCCCACAATCCGAGAATTCCGCCACGCCCGGCTGGCACGCCACAACCATCCTGTCGGTCCGCAAGGGCGGCCAGGTCGTGATGGCGGGCGACGGCCAGGTGTCGATGGGCCAGACCATCGTCAAGGGCAATGCCAAGAAGGTTCGGCGCCTGGGCAACGGACAGATCGTGGGCGGCTTCGCCGGCTCGACGGCCGATGCCTTCACCCTGTTCGAACGGCTCGAGGCCAAGCTCGAGCGCCATCCCGGCCAGCTTCTGCGCGCCTGCATCGAGCTTGCCAAGGACTGGCGCACCGATCGCTACCTGCGCCGCCTGGAGGCGATGATGGCGGTGGCCGACAAGGACGTCTCGCTGCTGCTGAGCGGCTCGGGCGACGTGCTGGAGCCCGAGGGCGGCGTCATCGCCATCGGCTCGGGCGGCAACTACGCGCTGGCCGCGGCGCGCGCCCTGATCGACGTCGAGGGTCTCGATGCCGAGACAATCGCGCGCAAGGCGATGGACATCGCCGCCGACATCTGCGTCTACACCAACCACAATCTCGTCATCGAGAAGCTCTGAGAGTGTAATGGGCAACGACTTTTCCCCCCGCGAAATCGTCTCCGAACTCGACAAGCACATCGTCGGCCAGCAGGACGCCAAGCGCGCCGTCGCCATCGCCCTGCGCAACCGCTGGCGCCGCCTGCAGCTGCCGGAAGCGCTGCGCGAAGAGGTGCTGCCCAAGAACATCCTGATGATCGGCCCGACCGGCTGCGGCAAGACAGAGATCGCCCGGCGCCTGGCCAAGCTCGCCAACGCGCCGTTCCTCAAGGTCGAGGCCACCAAGTTCACCGAGGTGGGCTATGTCGGCCGCGACGTAGAGCAGATCGCCCGCGACCTGATGGAAGCGGCCATCGACATGGCGCGCGAGCGCCTGCGCAAGGACGTGCGCGCCAAGGCCGAGCTTGCCGCCGAGGATCGCGTGCTCGATGCACTGTGCGGCACCGGCGCCAGCGAAGAGACACGGCTGCGCTTCCGCCACAAGCTGCGCGACGGTGAGCTTGCCCAGCGCGAGATCGAGATCGAGGTGGCCGATACGGGCGCGCCCATGCAGTTCGAGGTGCCGGGCCAGCCCGGCGCGTCGGTCGGCATGATCAATATCGGCGACATGCTGGGCAAGGCGTTCGGCGGGCGCACCAAGAAGCGCAAGATGACGGTGA
>DATHNU010000106.1:0-3242 GCA_035485695.1 Reyranella sp.
CGGCACGCCGGCAATCTCGAGCCGGCCCGATGTCTGGTCGCGATCGGAAAGCTGCTCCTTCATCTGGCGGCCGAGCGCCAGCGCGGTCTTCACGGCGGCCTCGTCGACCCGGTCGCCCAGTCCGTCCTTCTGGCGCTCGCCCAGCAGGCGCTCGGCGATGGCGCGGTCGAAATCGTCGCCGCCCAGCGCGCTGTCGCCGCCGGTCGCCAGCACCTGGAACACGCCCTTCTCCAGCCGCAGCAAGGAGAAGTCGAACGTGCCGCCGCCCAGATCGTAGACGGCGTAGAGGCCCTCGGAACCCTTGTCCAAGCCGTAGGCGAGCGCCGCCGCCGTGGGCTCGTTGACCAGGCGCAGCACTTCGAGGCCGGCGACCCGCGCGGCGTCGCGCGTCGCGGTGCGCGCGGCATCGTCGAAATAGGCCGGCACGGTGATGACCGCGCGCTCGACCGGCTTCTCGAGAGCGGCCTCGGCCCGCGCGCGCAACGCCTTCAGGATCTCGGCCGAGATCTCGACCGGCGAACGCGCCTTGCCGCCGATCCGCAGCTTCACCATGTCGGTCTGGCCGGTGCCCGGCTCGATCTCGTAGGGCAGCACGCCCGCCACGGCGTGCAGGTCGGCAGCGCCGCGGCCCATCAGGCGCTTCACCGAGGCTATGACATTGCGCGGCTCCTGCACCGTGAGGAGACGCGCCTCGTCGCCCACCAGCACGCCGCCCGATGCGGGATAGGCCACGACCGACGGGACAAGGGCGCGGCCGCTCTCGTCATGCAGCGCGGCCGGCTTGCCGTCGCGCGCGATCGCCACCACGGAATTGGTCGTGCCGAGATCGATGCCGACCGCGAGCGAGCCCTCGCCGGCATGCGGCAGCGGCGTTTCGCCCGGCTCGTGGATCTCCAGCAGAGTCATGCTCTCGACCGTTCCAAATTCATGTGTCGCGCGCGCGCTTCCTCGGCGAACTTGTCGAAGTAGCGCAGGCGAAGGAGCGTCTTTCTGATGGCGGGCTTGTCGTCGTGCAAGAACAAATCCGCCAGCTCCTTCAATGCGTCCTGCGTTTGCTTTTTTGCCTGCTCAGCCAGCGCGTCGACGGCATCGGGGCTGGCCGCCTCGTGCAACGCCTCGCGCGCCTCCATGGCCTCCATCAGGAGGTCCGGGTCGTCGATCGTCTTGCCGTCGCCCGGCAGCGCCACGCCGCGCAATTCGGCGAGATAGACGGCGCGACTCAGCGGATCCTTCAGCGTGCGATAGGCATCGTTCAGCGCCGCCGCCTCGCTCGAGGCCCGCGCCCGCTCGTCGGGCGGACGGGCGACGAAGCGATCGGGATGCCACCGGCGCTGGAGCGCGAAATAGGCCTTGTCGAGCGACGCGGGCTCCAGATCGAGCGCCGCCGGCAGTCCCAGCCGCGCGAAATGATCCATGACAGATCTTCAGACGTGGAAGGATTCGCCGCAGCCGCAGCGGCCCTTCTCGTTGGGATTGGTGAACACGAAGCCCGACTTCAGCTTCTCCTCGGCATAGTCCATCTCGGTGCCGATCAGGAACAGCGCGGCCTTGGGATCGATCAGGAGCTTGACGCCTTCGGTCTCGACGACTTCGTCCATCGGCTGCGCCGCGTCGGCGAACTCGAGCGTGTAGGAAAGGCCCGAGCAGCCCTTGGAGCGCACGCCGATGCGGATGCCGGCGGTCGGCTTGCCGCGGCTCTCGATCAACGCTTTCACCCGCTCGGCGGCGGCCGGCGTCACCTTCATCACCTGCGGCCGCGGCCGACGGGCCCGTGGCGCGGGGGCCGGCGCGGCCGCCGGTGGCGCCGGCTGCTGGGTGGTCTCCGTGGTCGTGCTCATACGCTCTCGCTCCGCAGCCTACTCGGCGGCTTCTTGGGTTTCGTCCTTCTTGACCGTCTTGGCGCGATAGTCGGCAATCGCCGCCTTGATCGCGTCTTCGGCCAGGACCGAGCAGTGGATCTTCACCGGCGGCAGCGCCAGATGCTTGGCGATGTCGGTGTTCTTGATCGTCTCGGCCTCGTCGATCGTCTTGCCCTTGACCCACTCGGTGACGAGCGAGCTCGAGGCGATCGCCGAGCCGCAGCCGAAGGTCTTGAACTTGGCGTCCTCGATCAGCCCGTCGGGGCCGACCTTGATCTGCAGCTTCATGACGTCGCCGCAGGCCGGCGCGCCGACCAGGCCGGTACCGACATCCTCGGAATTCTTGTCGAGCGATCCGATGTTGCGGGGATTCTCGTAGTGATCGAGCAGCTTTTCGCTGTAGGCCATGACTTTCTCCTCAAAATTTCGACGGGCACCAACGAATTAGTGGGCGGCCCATTCGATCGACTTTATATCGACACCCTCCTGGGCCATCTCCCAGAGCGGGCTCATCGCACGCAGCTTCTTGACGTGGCGCACCAGCTCGTCGACCGCGGTGTCGACCTCCTGCTCGGTGGTGAAGCGGCCGAGGCCGATGCGCAAGGACGTATGGGCCATGTCTTCCTCCACGCCCAGCGCGCGCAGCACGTAGCTGGGCTCGAGCGAGGCTGAGGTGCAGGCCGAGCCGGACGACACCGACAGGCCCTTGATGCCCATCATCAGCGACTCGCCTTCGACATAGGCGAAGCCGATGTTGAGGTTGCCCGGAATGCGATGTTCGAGATCGCCGTTCACATGGATGTCCGTCAGCTTGTCGTTCAGGCCCTTCAGCATGCGGGCCTGCAGCTTGGTCAGCCGCTTGGACTCCGCGTCCATTTCCTTCATGGCGATCTCGGCGGCTTCGCCGATGCCGACGCACAGCGGGGTCGGCAGGGTACCCGAACGGAAGCCACGCTCCTGGCCGCCGCCCACGATCAGCGGCACCAGGCGCACGCGCGGCTTGCGGCGCACGTAGAGCGCGCCGATGCCCTTGGGCCCGTAGATCTTGTGGCCGGAGATGCTCATCAGGTCGATGTTCATCGCCTCGACGTCGAGCGGGATCTTGCCGGCGGCCTGCGCCGCGTCGGTGTGGAAAAAGGCCTTCTTCTCGCGGCAGATCTTGCCGATCTCGGCGAGCGGCTGGATGACGCCGATCTCGTTGTTCACCGCCATGATCGAGACCACCACGGTCTTGTCGGTGACGGCCGCGCGCAACACGTCGAGATCGATCAGGCCGTTCTTCTGCACCGGCAGGTAGGTCACCTCGAAGCCCTGCTGCTCGAGATGGCGGCAGGTGTCGAGCACGCACTTGTGCTCGGTCACGGTGGTGACGATGTGGTTCTT
>DATHNU010000107.1:0-2828 GCA_035485695.1 Reyranella sp.
ATTGTCGGCCGGCCCGAAGCAGACGAACAGCGCATGGTGGCGCAGGTGCCAGGGCAGCTGGGCCTGGGTGATGCCCATGTCGCGCTCGCGGTCGGTGATGCGCTTGACCTGGGCGGTGCCGGTCTTGCCGGCGAAGCGGAACGCCGGGTCGATCACCTTGCCCTGGCTGTCGAGGCGCAGCGCGTTGGCCGTGCCGAAGCCGGCATTCACCACGTTGAACATGCCCTCGCGGATGATCGCCAGGTTCTGCGGGTTGAAGCGCAGCGACGGCGCCGTGGGCTTGTCGCGCGGCGGCGGCGGCGCCAGCTCCTCGCGCGGCGTGGCCGAGGCCAGCAGCAGGTTGGGCTGCACCTCGTAGCCGCCGTTGGCGATGCGCGCCGTCATGATGGCGAGCTGCAGGGGCGTCGCATTCATGTAGCCCTGGCCGATGCCGAGATTGAAGGTGTCGCCATGCTGCCAGGGCTTGCCGAGCTTCTCCTGCTTCCAGGCGCGGCTGGGCTGGATGCCCGCCGATTCGCCGGGCAGCCCGAGTTCGCTCTGGCGGCCGAAGCCCAGCCGGCCGCCCACGTCCGAGACGCGATCGATGCCGGCGCGACGGGCGGCCTCGTAGAAGAAGCAGTCGCACGACTGGGCGATCGCCTCGGAGACGTTGGTCGAGCCGTGGCCGCCCTTCAGCCAGCAATGGAACTTGATGTTGCCGAGCTCGATGAAGCCGTTGCAGGGCAGCCGGGTCCACGGATCGATCGCCTTGGATTCGAGGGCGGCCAGAGCCGTCACCATCTTGTAGGTCGAGCCCGGCGGGTAGACGCCGTTGATCGCCTTGTTGTTGAGCGGCCGTTCCGGGCTGTCGAGCAGGTCGCGCCATTCGCTCTGGGTGATGCCGCGGGCGAAGGTGTTGGGATCGAAGCCGGGCGTCGACACCATGGCCAGCACGTCGCCGGTGACGACGTCGAGCACAACCACCGAGCCGCTCTGCTGCTCCTTCATGCGCTCGGTGGCGAAACGCTGGAGGTCGAGGTCGATGGTGAGCAGGGCGTTGGAGCCGGGCTGGCCCTCGGTGCGGTCGAGCTCGCGGACCACGCGGCCGACCGAATTGACCTCGACCTGGACGGCGCCGGCGCGACCGCGCAGCTCGTCCTCGAGCGAGCGTTCGACGCCCTTCTTGCCGAAGCGCAGCGTGGCCAGCTGCAGGACCGGATCGTCGCGGCCGGCAAGGTCCTCGTCGGCGACGCGGCCGGTGTAGCCGATGATGTGACTCACCAGCTCGCCCTCGGGATAGTCGCGGGTCTGGCCCAAGTCGATGAACACGCCGGGCAGGTCGGGCGCGTTGAACTCGACCCGCGCCACCTCCTCCCAGCCGAGATTCTCGCGCACCACGACCGGCTGGGCGTTGCGGCTGCGCCTGAGCTCGCGCAGCAGGCGGTTCTTCTCGGCCTCGCCCAGGTTGAAGACCTGGTCGAGGCGTTCGACCAGCACCTCCACGCCGCGGCCGCGATCGGACGTCGCCATGGCGCGGAAATTGTTGCGGTTGATGGCGAGCGGCTGGCCGGTGCGGTCGAAGATCAGGCCGCGCGACGGCGGCAGCAGCCGGAGATTGATGCGGTTTTCCTCGGCGAGCGTGGCGAAGCGCTGGGTCTCGATCACCTGGAGCTGGTAGAGCCGGCCGGCCAGCGCCGCCAGCAGCACGCCCTGGGCGCCGCCCAGCAACAGGGCGCGCCGCGTGAACAGGCTGGAGCGCTCGCCGTCGCCCTTGCGGTAGCGCATCATGGCGTGGTCTCTCCCGGCCGCGCCGTGCCGCGCGACAGTTCGGGCACGTTCAGCGGATCACGCGCCCGCACGCGGGCGAGCAGCGGGGCGATCACCGGATAGAGCACGACCACCACGACATATTGGATGAAGGCCTGGAGCGGATCGATGGCCGTCCAGGTCCACAGCGAGGTGAAAATCCAGACCAGCAGCACGAAGCCCAGCGCCAGCAGGCAGAAGCCGAACCACTGGAAGAGGAACGGCACGCCCACGAGATAGCGCCGATTGTTGGCGACGGCGGCGCGGATCAGCACGAAGCCCAGCGCGCTCACGCCGACCGGCGCGCCCGGACCGCCCAGCAGCAGGTCGAGCAGCACGCCCATGGCGAGCAGGAACGGCCCGGGCAGCCGCTCGGGCGTGGCCAGGCTGAACTGGAAGACGACCAGCACCGGCAAGAGCGGCAGGGCGTCGGACAGGTAGGGCGCGCGCAGCGGCGCCAGGGTGAGCAGCACGAAGAACAGCAGGACCGCGCCGGGCAGCACCAGGCGACCCCAGCGGTCGAGCATGGCGAGCGATCCATCGACCCTCATGTCAGCGGATCCCCATCTCAACGGATCCCCTCATCAGCGAATCCTCTGACCGGTCACCTGGGCGCCGGCCGGCGCCGCGGCGGGCGCCGCCGGATTGCCGCCGACCAGGCTGGTCACGCCGTAATCGACGACGCGCACGAACTCGAGCCGCGAGAAATCAGCGAACGGTTTTACGCGAACGCCGCCTTCGCCGGTCTCGACGACCTCGCCGACCGGGATGCCGACCGGGAAGCTGCCGCCGTGGCCGGAGGTGATGATGCGATCGCCGCGCTGCACGCCCGCCACGCTCTGCAGCAAGGTGAGGCGCAGCTGCGGGGAATTGTCGCCGGCCAGGATGGCGCGTTCGCGCGTGCGCTCGACGACCACCGGCAGGCGCGAATTGACGTCGGTGACGAACAGCACGCGGGCGCTGTTGTCGCCGACCTCGGCGATGCGCCCGGCCAGGCCCTCGCCGGTGACCACCGCCTGGCCATGCGCCACGCCGGCGCGGCG
>DATHNU010000108.1:0-5122 GCA_035485695.1 Reyranella sp.
GACGTGGCGCCCCTGTTCCCCCTCCCCGACGGTTCGCCGTCGTCCAAGGAGATGCCGGCGGCGCGCCTGTTCCGCTGGACCTTCGATCTCACCGGCAAGGCCAACACTTTCCACGAGGCGCAGCTCGACGATCGCCCCGGCGAGTTCCCGCGCTTCGACGAGCGCTTCTGCATGAGCGACTATCGTCACGGCTGGACCGTCTCAGGCAACATCGCCGAGGCGGGCGTGCAGCGGACCGAAGGCCTCACGCACTACGACCTGGTGGAGGGCCGCAACACCACCTGGAACGCCGGCGCCGACGATCGTTTCGGCGAGCCGGTGTTCGTGCCGCGCCGCGCCGATGCCAATGAGGGCGACGGCTGGGTGCTGAGCGTGATCTACCGAGCCCAGGAGGCGCGCAGCGACCTCGCGGTGTTCGAGGCGACCGACATCGCCCGGGGCCCGGTGGCGCTCGCCCATTTGAGCAGCAAGGTGCCGGCGGGCTTTCACGGCAACTGGCGGCCGGGTTCGCTGTGATTTTGGCGCGAACGGGCTAAGCTCGCTCCAAAGGAGTGCCGTCATGCCAAACCCGATCACGCTCCCTCGACGGCATCTGATGCAAGCCGTCGGCGCGGCCGGGTTGCTGTCGACGGCTGCGGCACGGCGTGCCTGGGCAGAGGTTCCCAAGTCCCCGCCGACCAATGATCCCTTCCTGAGCGGCTACTATGCCCCGATCCACAGCGAGAGCGACGAGCCCGACCTCAAGATCCAGGGCGACATGCCGAAGGCGCTGCACGGCACGCTCTACCGCAACGGTCCCAATCCGCAATTCGCGCCGCGCGGTCCCTATCACTGGTTCGCCGGCGACGGCATGATCCATGCCTTTCATTTCGAGGATGGCCGCGTGTCCTACATGAACCGCTGGGTGCGGACGCCCAAGTGGCTGGTCGAGCACGCGGCGGGCGAGAGCCTGGTCGGCAGCTTCGGCAACCCGCGCCTTACCGATCCGCGTGCGGCCAACCTCAACTCGACGACCGCCAACACCAACATCGTGTGGCACGCCGGCCGGCTGATGGCACTGGAGGAAGGCCACCCGCCCTTCCTGCTCGGGCCGGCGACTCTCGAGCCCGAAGGCTACGAGACCTATGGCGGCAAGGTGAAAGGCCCCTTCACCGCGCATCCGAAGGTCGATCCGCAGACCGGCGAGATGATCTTCTTCGGTTATTCGGCCAAGGGAGCCTTCACGCCATTCGTGAGCCTTCATGTCGCCGACAAGGACGGCCGCATCACGCGCACCGAAATGCTCGAGATTCCGTTCGCCAGCATGATCCACGATTTCGCCGTGACGAAGAACTGGATCATCGTGCCCGTCTTCCCGCTCACCGGATCGCTGGAGCGCGCGAAAAGCGGGCGGCCGCCTTTTGCCTGGGAGCCCGACAAGGGCAGCCACGTCGCCTTCGTGCCGCGCGACGGCACGGTGGCCGGCGTGCAGTGGGTGACGCTGCCACCCTGCTACGTCTTTCATGCCATGAACCACTACGACACGGTCGACGGCAGGATCGTGATCGACGTGATGAAATACGACATCGCACCGCTCTTCCCGCTGCCCGATGGCAGGCCTTCGGCCAAGGCATCGCCGCCGTCGCGGCTGTTCCGCTGGACCTTCGACCTCAGCGGCAAGGGCAAGCCGTTTCATGAGTTGCAGCTCGACGAGCGCGTCAGCGAGTTCCCGCGCATCGACGACCGGCTGGTCATGGCCAGCTACCGCCATGGCTGGGCGGTGACAGCCAATGCCGCAGACCCGGCACGCGACCGCGAGCAAGGCGACCAGCTTACGCATTACGACATCAAGAGCGGCAAGGACCAGGACTGGCGGCTCATCCACGGCAATCGCATGAGCGAGCCGGTGTTCGTGCCGCGCGGCCCCGACGCGGCCGAGGGCGATGGCTGGGTGCTGAGCGTCGTCTACCGCGCCGCTGAAGACAGGAGCGACCTCGCGGTATTCGAGGCGACCGATATCGCCAAAGGCCCGGTGGCGCTCGCGCATTTGAGCGGCAGGGTGCCGGCGGGCTTCCACGGCAACTGGCGGGCAGGTCCCTTATGATCACGGTCCATCATCTCAACAACTCGCGCTCGCAGCGCATCCTCTGGATGCTGGAGGAGCTCGGCCTCGACTACGAGATCAAGCTCTACCAGCGTGAGGCCACGATGCAGGCGCCGGCGTCGCTGCGCGCCGTCCATCCGCTCGGCAAGTCGCCGGTCATCACCGACGGCGACAAGACGCTGGCCGAGTCGGGCGCCATCCTCGAATACCTGGTGGAGACCTACGGCAACGGCCGATTCGCGCCGCCGCATGGCGCGCCCGAGCGTCTGCGCTACACCTATTTCCTGCATTACGCCGAAGGCTCGCTGATGCCGCTTCTGTTCATGAAGCTGGTGTTCACCCGGCTGCCCGAGCGCATCCCTTTGCTGATGCGGCCGGTCGCGCGCCTGATCTCGGCCGGCGCCGACAAGCAGCTGCTCGGCCCGCAGATCTCCAACCACTTCGCCTTCCTCGAAAGCGAGCTTGCCAGCCGCGATTGGTTCGCCGGCCCAGACTTCTCCGCCGCCGACATCCAGATGAGCTTTCCCATCGAGGCCGCCGCCGCCCGCGCCGGTCTCGGCGCGCGGCTGCCGCGACTGAAAGCCTTCGTCGAAGCGATCCAGGCGCGGCCGGCCTACAAGCGCGCGCTGGAAAGAGGCGGCCCCTACTCGATGCTGAAATAGACGACGACCGCGGCGCTTCATGCTAGGTCCGACCGAATCCTGCAAATAGGCCTTCCAAGGAGCGAAACCCATGGCCCTTCCGGCTCTGCTGCGCGACACCCTGTCGATTCCCGTGGTCGGCGCGCCGCTGTTCATCGTCTCCAATCCCGATCTGGTGATCGAGCAGTGCAAGGCGGGCATCGTCGGCGCCTTTCCGGCACTCAATGCGCGCCCCAAGGAGATGCTCGAGACCTGGCTGCAGCGCATCACCACGGAGCTGCGCGAGTACAAGCAGAAATACCCGGACCGCAAGGTGGCGCCGTTCGCAGTCAACCAGATCGTGCACGGCTCCAACGACCGCCTGCAGCACGACGTCGAACTCTGCGAGAAATACAGGGTGCCGATCCAGATCACCTCGCTGCGCGCGCCCGACGATGTGGTGAAGTCGGCCAAGCGCTACGGCTGCCTGGTGTTCCACGACGTGACCAACGTCACCCACGCCAAGCGGGCGCTGCAGGCGGGCGTCGATGGCCTGATCCTGGTCTGCGCCGGCGCCGGTGGACATGCCGGACGCCTGTCGCCCTTCGCGCTCGTGCCGGAAGTGCGCCAGTTCTACGACGGCTGCCTGCTGCTCTCCGGCGCGATCGCCAACGGCGCGTCGGTGCTTGCGGCGCAGGCGGTCGGCGCCGACCTCGCCTATCTCGGCACGCGCTTCACCGCCAGCAAGGAAGCCAACGCCACCGACGGCAACAAGCAGTGCATCATCGAGTCGACCGGCGAGGAGATCGTCTACACCAACCTCTTCACCGGCGTGCACGGCAATTACCTGAAGCGCAGCGTCGCCGCGGCCGGCCTCGATCCCGACGACCTGCCCGAAGCCGACAAGAGCAAGATGAACTTCGCCTCGGGCGGCAATTCCAAGGCCAAGGCGTGGCGCGACATCTGGGGCGCGGGCCAGGGCGTCGGCCAGATCTTCGACGCCCCGCCCGCCGCCGAAATCGTGGCCCGCCTCAAGGCCGAGTACGAGGCCGCACGCGCCGCACTGTTCGCCGGCGAGACCGTCCCGACGCGCCTGAAGCAGGCGGCCGAGTAGCGCTGGGCGCGCGCCACTCCAGTGGCGCGTCGTGGTCTTCCGGACCGCGGGCCTCGGGCCCGCTCATGATCATGACACGAATCGCGCAGAGGTTACTCCGCGCTGAAACGCCCGCAGTCCAAATGAGGCTGCGGAAACCGCGCCACTGGAGTGGCGCGCCCCCAGCCATGAGCGCATCACAGCGGCTTTGCCAAACCTTGTTCCCGCCTGCTAGGGAACGCCCCGCATGCTCCGCCGCCTTTATGACTGGGTGATCCGCCTCGCGGGTCACCCGCGCGCGATTCCCATCCTGGGCGTCATTTCCTTCCTCGAAAGCTCGATCTTCCCCATCCCGCCGGACGTGATGCTGGTGCCGATGGTGCTGGCCAATCGCGACAAGGCCTTCCGCATCGCGCTGGTCTGCACCGTCTGCTCGGTGCTGGGCGGGCTTTTGGGCTACGCCATCGGCTATTACTTCTTCGAAACGCTCGGCGAATGGGTCGTCAAGACCTATGGGCTGCAGTCGGGGTTGGCGGCGTTCCGCGCCGGCTTCGCCGAATACGGCATCTGGATCATCCTGATCAAAGGCCTGACGCCCATTCCTTACAAGCTGGTGACGATCGCCTCGGGGGCGGCGCATTTCGATCTGTTCACATTCGTGTGGGCGTCGATTGTGACGCGTGGCGTGCGTTTCTTCGTCGTGGCAGCGTTGCTGTGGAAATTCGGCGAGCCGATCCGCGCCTTCATCGAAAAGCGGCTGACGCTCGTGACCTGGTTGTTTCTGATCGCGCTGGTCGGCGGCTTCGTCGTCTTCCGCTATCTTTTCTGAGTGATGCCCGTGGCGATGTCCGTAGCCCCATCCCGACGCCTGCCCTTGCCCAGCCAGCTCGGCCTGCTCGCCGCGCTGGGCAGCGGCGCGTTGCTGGGCGGTGCCTATTACTTCCAGTACGTCGTGGGCCTCCCGCCCTGCGACCTCTGCTACCTGCAGCGCTGGCCGCACATGGTCGCCATCGCAGCGGGGCTCGCCGCACTCGCCTCCTTCGCCTGGCCGCGGCTTGCGCTCGTGCTGGTGCTGACCGCGATTACGGCGCTGCTCGTCACGGCGGCGATCGGCGTCTTCCATGTCGGCGTCGAGTATCACTGGTGGGAAGGACCGCAGGCCTGCTCGGGCAACGTGCCGCGCGGACTTTCGCCCGAGCAGCTCAAGAAATACCTGTTCGGCGCCAAGATGGTGCGCTGCGACCAGGCAGCCTGGGAGATGTGGGGCATCTCGATGGCCGGCTGGAACGCCATCGCCTCGGCCGGCCTGGCATTCGTCCTGGGCTC
>DATHNU010000109.1:0-4657 GCA_035485695.1 Reyranella sp.
CCTGCTCAGTGTCATCCTGCGTGACTAGGCGTCGCAGGCTTGCCCTGCCGATGATTTCTCCATTGTGCACTAGCGAACAGCCATCGTCCGGATCCTGGCCTAGTGTTCCAGAGGTACCGCGCACGTATGGGCCTTTTCCGCGGTACCCCCGCCGGGGGGCGGGAGCCATGTTGCACCTGGTAAAGCCCGTGGCGGGCGACGGTCTCGACATCCTTGTATCGGCGACCGCAGTGCCCCTGGACGACGAACGCCTGCGTCTTGCGGCGGTGATGCGCTACGAGATTCTTGATACCGCGCCCGAAGCCGCCTGCGACCGCATCACCGCGCTGGCCGCCGATCTGTTCGGCGTCCCGATCTCGATCATCGGTTTCGTCGACCGCGACCGAATCTGGTTCAAGTCGCATCATGGTCTCGATGCGACGGAAATAGAGCGCGGTGAGACAGGCAGCTCGGCCGTGTTACCCTCGATCGGATTCACGCTTCCATCCGGTATGAAGACCGACATCTGGTCGACCGACATTCGATCGACCGACCTTCGATCCACCGAACTTCGTTCCCTCGCCACTCCGCACGTTGTCGGCGAAGCCGGTCGCCGGTTCTGCATCGCCGTGCCGCTGCGCACCGCCGACGGCTTCGATCTCGGCACGCTGTGCGTGATGGACAGCCAGCCCATCCCGGTCGACGCGCGACGAATCCGCCAGCTCGAGACCCTGGCAGCCATCGTCATGGATCAGCTAGAGGTGCGCCTGGCGAGCCGTCGCGCCGCCGCCCAGGCGGTGATCATGGCCGGCGAGAACGATCACCGGACGATGAACAGCCTGCAATTCGTCGCCAGCCTGTTGAACCTGCAGAGCCGTGCCGTGCAGTCGAGCGAAGCGGCGGGCCAGCTCACCGCCGCGGCCAATCGCGTCTCCGCCGTCGCGCGCGTGCATCGGACCTTTGCCGCCGAGCCCAACGCGGAGCGCCTGCCGATCCTTGGCTATCTTCGCCGCCTGTGCGGCGAGCTCGCCGACATCCTGGAGACCGTCGTCGAGATCGAAGGCATCGAAGCCAGCATCCCGAACGATCAGATCCTGGCGTTGGGACTGATCGCCAACGAGCTCGTCACCAATGCCAAGAAGCACGGCGCGGGGACGATCAAGGTCATCTTCAGGACTCGCGGCCGGAGCGAGTACGAGCTTTGCGTTCTCGACCAGGGCCCTGGCCTGCCCAAGGGCTTCGCGCCCGACCGGCATTCAGCCGGCAGCCTCGGCATGAAGCTGGTGGCTCTCCTGGTGAGCCAGCTTGACGGCCGCCTGTCGGCCGGCGCCAACCCGGCGGGTCGCGGCGCCTCGTTCACCGTGACGTTTCCGCACGGCTGACCGAATCGGCCGGCACTCCGCGCGCGCCGTCCAAGGGGAGAAGATGATGAGTGAAGGCCTGAGCAAGCACGATCTCGATTGCCTTGTCGCGGCGATCCTGAGCGCACCCCGGATCGACACCAATTCGACGGCTGCCGAAAGGGTGACCATCTTCTCGACGACGCTGAAGGAGCTCGCCCGGCAGGGCGGCGCGGCGGCCCTCCTGAGCGGTCACGTCAAGGCCAGCCCGGCAAGTTGATCGGATCAGCGCCTCGGCTGCGGCAAGCGTAGCGAGGGACGGACCTCCGGCGTCGTGATTGTGCTCTCCGATGGCCGCTCGCTCAGCTCTTCGTCCTCAAGGCCGGGCATCGGCGTGATCGCCTGGTTCTTGGAATTGGGCCCGGTCGTCTGGCCGGTGCCGCCGACGACCAGCGGCCCGGACTCGGGCATTTTCGACGCGTCGATGTTGCTCCGGGCTTCGGGCGGCTCGGCGCGGACGGCCGATACGCCCAGCAGGATGGGCAACGCGGCAATCGACGCTGCAATGATCGTCCGTTTCATCGGGACCTCCACGAGTGACGATGAGTCAACCCGCGAAGGGCTTGGGCGTTGCATCCGGGCGCGGTCAGCCGCGCGGCGGCAGGGTGAACTTGGCATCCTTGAGCGCCTTTTCGATCACCGGAATACCGGCGGGATCGCCTGCCTTGCACTTCTCGACGCCGGTGCGAACATCGAGGCTGATCGGCTGCTGTCCCCTCTTCGAATCCATGTCGAGATACTGCTCGTACTTGGCGACCAAGGCCTTGCAATAGTCGGCATCGCTCGACTGCGCGAACGTCGCGATCGGCAGCGAGAACAGGGCGATGGCCGGCAGGGCCTTGATGAAAGCGTTCATGATCTTCTCCGTCGCTCGATGATCGAGCGGCGGAGAGATGTGCCTGAAAGACGGCGGCCGTCCGGCTTTCCCGTTACGCCGACCTGACGATCCAGAACGTGAGCGACCGCCTCAGCGGCGATGTATTTGCCTGGCGACCGCCGCGTCATGGGCCGACGTGGCGGGATAGACCCACGATCACCGTCGCCTTCGCTGCAAAGCCATCGCGAGCGCAATCGTGAGCAGCAGCCCCGTCACCGCCATCACCAACACCGCGCCACGCGGGCCCAGTTCGCCGGCCAACGCCCCGGCTGCCAGGATGCCGAGCGGGCCGGTGCCGATGCAGACCGTGACGATGCCCATCAGGCGCGAGCGCATCTCGGTGGGCGCCTCGGTCAGCATCAGGGTCGATTGCATGTTGCTGAAGCCCGCCGTGCCGAAGCCGCCCAGCACCAGCACGGCGAAGGCCAGCCAATACCAGGGCGAAAGCGCCATCACGATCAGCGCCACCATGAAAAACGCCGCGCCGCCGGCGAAGGCGAGGCGCCGATCGAGGCGCAACAGGCCGGCGGCAAGCAGCGCGCCGCCCAAAAGCGCGCCCAGCGGTTCGCCGGCGGCTAAAAGGCCGACCAGGGCCGGCGAGACGTGGAAGGCGCTGAGGCCGAGCGGCGCCACGAGGCCCGAATAGGCGAAGGCGAAGGTGTTGGTGACGACGGTGATGCCGAACACCAGCACGATGGTGGGCTTGGTGCGGGCGAAGGCCAGGCCCTCGGCGATCTCGGCCGGGATGCGCGCGAGGTTGAGCTTGCGCGTGAGCTGCGGATGGACCAGCCCGGCCATGGCGAAGGCGCCGAAGAACTGGACGAGCGCGGTGATCGTGTAGGCGCCCTTCATGCCCAGCCACTGGAAGGCCATGCCGCCCAAAAGAGGTCCGATCATGCGCGTTGCGGCATTGGTGGCGGAGTCGAGCGCGATCGCGGGCACGATCCGGTGCGGGCCCGCGACCTCGCCCACCATGCGCCGCCGGGTCGACATCTCGGTGGCCCACATCGTGCCCGAGACCAGGTTGCCCAGCGCCACGTGCCACAGCGCCAGATGGCCGGTGGTGGCGAGGCTCGCCAGCACGGTCGAGACGAAGGCCGGTCCGACCAACGCCAGCATGACGATCAGCTTGCGATTCACCGCCTCGGAGACCGCGCCCAGGAAGGCTCCGAAGGCGAGCTGCGGCAGCTGGCGCGCCGCCACCACGAAAGTGACGGCGAGCGCCGAACCCGTCACCTCATAGGCGAACAGGCCCGATGCCAGGAGTTCCAGCCAGCGCATGGCATTGGCGAAGGCGCCGACCAGCCACAGCCTGAGAAAGTCAGGCATCTTCAGCAGCTCGCGAACCGGGCTGCTCGTTTCCTCCGGAGAATTCATTAGGAAGAGCGTACCCCGCTGGGGGCGCGCCACTCCAGTGGCGCGGATCATTCGTCGAAACGGGCACCGACGCGCGACTGGAGTCGCGTGCCCCTAGCGGGCAGAGTGAACCCAACGAACGAATATCAGGGAATGCCATGAAGAGACGGACTCTTCTCGCCGCCGCCTTGGCGGCACCCACCGTCGCGCGCGCGCAGTCCGCCTGGCCCACGCGACCGATCCGCTGGATCGTGCCGTTCGCGCCGGGCGGCGGCACCGACACGGTGAGCCGCCTGATCGCCGACCAGCTCTCGCGCAGCCTCGGCCAGACAGTGGTGGTCGACAACAAGGGCGGTGCCGGCGGCAACATCGGCACGGTCGAGCTCGCGCGGGCGGCGCCCGACGGCTACACGCTCGGCCTGATCTCGGTGACCAGCCATACGCTGAACCCGATGCTCTACAGCAAGCTGCCCTATGATCCCGACAAGGACATCGTCGGCATTTCGCGGCTGGCGATCCTGTCGAATCTCTTGGGCATCACGCCCTCGCTGCCCGCGCACGACGTCGCCGAGCTGATTGCGCTCTGCAAGGCGGCGCCGGGCAAATATGCCTTCGCGTCGTCGGGCCCCGGCTCGTCGCTGCATCTCAGCGGCGAGCTGTTCAAGGTCATGGCCGGCGTCGATATCGTGCACGTGCCCTACAAGGGCGCCGGCGCCGTCTACGGCGACCTGATCGCGGGCGTCGTGCAGATGATGTTCGCCAACATATCCTCGATGTTGCCGCAGGTGCGCGGCGGCAAGGTGCGGGGCCTGGCCGTCACCTCGGCCGGGCGCTCGAAGGCGGCGCCCGACCTGCCGGCCATCGCCGAGACCCTGCCGGGCTACGTCGCCACCTCTTGGTATGGCGCCGGCGCTCCCGCCGGCACGCCCGAGCCGATCCTCGCCAAGCTCGAAGCCGCCATCACCGCGGCGCTGGCAAACCCCGAGATCCAGAAACGCTGGACCGACGATCTCGGCCTCGACATGCCGCCGCCGGGGCGCAAGGG
>DATHNU010000110.1:0-2414 GCA_035485695.1 Reyranella sp.
TCGGCCTTCTTGGCCCGCACCGCATCGGCATCGAAGGAGATCGGCGGCTCCATGGCCGTCAGCGCCAGCAGCTGGAAGACGTGGTTGGGCACCATGTCGCGCAGCGCTCCGGTCTTTTCATAGAATTTGCCGCGGCGCTCGACGCCCACGGTCTCGGCCGCGGTGATCTGGACGTGATCGATATGCTGGCGATTCCACAGCGGCTCGAACAGGCCGTTGGCAAAGCGCAGCGCCATGATGTTCTGCACCGTTTCCTTGCCGAGGAAATGGTCGATCCGGTAGATCTGATGTTCCTGCAGCGTCTTCAGGATCTCGGCATTGAGCGCCTTCGCCGAGGGCAGATCGTGCCCGAACGGCTTCTCGATCACGACCCGGCGCCATTGCCCGTCTTTTTCCGTCATCAGGCCCGCCGCTCCCAAGCCCGCGACGACCACGCTGAAGAAGCGATCCGCGACAGCGAGATAGAAAAGGTGGTTGCCTGCCGTGCCGGCCGTCTTGTCCAGCCCCGCCAGATGCTCGCCGATCCGGCTGAAGGTCGCGGGATCCGTCAGGTCACCCTGCACATAGCTCATGCGGTCGGTCAGCCAGCGCCAGGCGGTCTGGTCGATATGGTCGGCCTGGAACTCGCCATCCTGGGTGATGAGCTCGTTCATCGAATCGGTCAGGCCCTTGCGCCACTCCTCCGCGGTCTTGGCCGCCAGGTCGACGCCGACGAGCTGGAACTTGTCAGGCAACCGCTTGGCATTGACGAGGTTGTAGAGCGCCGGCGTGACCAGACGTTTCGTCAAGTCGCCGGCGGCGCCGAAGATGACCATGGCGCAGGGCGGCACCGCTACGGCGCCGTCGGATAACCGCTTGGTCTCGGCTTTAGTGGGTTGATCATGTGTGGCTGTCATCGTCCCTGCCCTCGTCGTCCGCTTCCTTGCCGTCGGTCATTTGCGCCCGAGCAGCTCCATGGCTATCGCAACCACCGCATCGGGCTCGAAGCCGAACTTGCGCTGCAGTTCCTTGAGTGGCGCCGAGGCGCCGAAAGTTTTCATGCCGATGACGCGGCCGTCGGCCCCGACATAGCGCTCCCATGCCAGCTCCGAGCCCTGCTCGACGGCGATGCGCGCCTTCACCGTGGGCGGCAGCACCTCCTGCCGGTAGGACTGCGGCTGGTGCTCGAAGATGTCCCACGACGGCATGGAGACGACGCGCGAGCGAATCCCGCGGGACACCAGCACTTCGTGCGCGTCGACGATCAGCGAGACCTCGCTGCCCGTGGCGATGAGGATGATCTCGGGCGGGCCGCCCGGCGCATCGGCCATGACATAGGCGCCGCGGGCGACACCGGCCGCCGGGGCGTACTTGGTGCGGTCGAACGTCGGCAGCGGCTGGCGCGAGAGCGCGATCACCGCCGGCTGGTGGCGCAGCTGCAGGACATAGCGGTAGGCCTCGACGACTTCGTTGGCATCGCCCGGCCGCAGCACGACCAGGCCGGGAATGGCGCGCAGCGAGAGCAGCTGCTCGACCGGCTGGTGTGTCGGTCCATCCTCGCCGTCGCCCATGGCGTCATGGGTGAAGATGAGAATGGTCGGAAGCTCCATGAGGGCGGACAGGCGAATCGCCGGCCGGGCATAGTCGCTGAAGATGAAGAAGGTCGACCCGAAAGCCCGCAGCTTCGACAGCGACAGGCCGTTGACGATCGCCGCCATGGCGTGCTCGCGGATTCCGAAATGGAGATTGCGGCCGCCGGGACTTTCGGGCTCGAAGTCTCCCGCGCCGGCAAATTTGAGCGCGGTCTTGTTGGAGGGCGCAAGATCGGCCGAGCCCCCCAGGAGCCAGGGAATGTTCTGGGCGAGCACGTTCAGCACCTCGCCCGAGGCGTCACGTCCGGCGATGCCCTTGGGGTCCGCCTTGAACGTCGGCAGGTTGCGGTCCCATCCCGCGGGCAGTTCGCGCCGCTGCATCTGGTCGATCTCGGCGGCGAGTTGCGGGAATTTCTGGCGGTAGTCGGCCAGGAGCGTCTCCCAGCGCTGCCGCGCCGCGGCGCCACGCGCGCCGATGCCGGCATCGAAATGCGCCATGACGCCGTCGGGCACGAGGAACTTGGCATCTTCCGGCCAGCCATAGGCGCGCTTGGTGAGCCGGACCTCCTCGTCGCCCAAAGGCTCGCCATGGGCCGCCGCGGTGTCGACCTTGTGCGGCGAGCCATAGCCTATGTGGCTGTCCAGAATGATCAGCGTCGGCCGGCCCTTGGTCTGCCGGAAGACCGCAAGCGCGTCCTCGATCCGCCCGAGATCGTTGGCATCGCCGACGCGCAGCACGTTCCAGCGGTAAGCCTGAAAGCGCGCTGCTACATCTTCGGTGAAGGTGATGCTTGTCTTGCCCTCGATGGTGATGTGATTGTTGTCGTAGATCCAGCACAGGTC
>DATHNU010000111.1:0-10270 GCA_035485695.1 Reyranella sp.
AATTGTCGGTGGTGGCGCGACCGCCGACTTCATTCGCAAGCCTCTCCGCCTTCTCAAGGTGGAGTGAGGAGATCGCCGTCACCTCGACGCCCTTCATCTTGGCGTAGGCCCGGGCATGCGTGCCCCCCATGAACCCCGAGCCGAGGATTCCGACCTTCATGACAATCCGCCTATCGAGTTCTCAGGAAAGACCAAGCGACGCCAGCTTGTCGTGCGAAGCCCGCATCGCGCGGTTGACTTCCGTAAGCGGCGGCCAAGGGTCACCGTGGAATTCGATTTCCACGCTGAGGGGACCTTTGAAGCCGCCTTTCTCCATGGTGCCGAGCACCGCCTTGAAGTCGATGTGTCCTTCGCCGATCGCGGGAAAATCCCAGACTCGGCCTTCACCGCGCTTGTCCTTCAAATGGCAATGGACCAATTTCGGCAGCGCAACCTTCAGATCGGCGACGGGATCGACGCCACCGTAGAACTCGGCGTTTGCGGTGTCGTAGTTGACAAGGACGTTCTTGCGGTCGATGCGCTGCAAGACTGGGATCGCCGCCACGGCCGACTTTGTGATCTCGCCGTGGATCTCGATGCCGAGAAGAATGTCGCGCGCCGCGGCATAGTCGGCGAGTTCATGGATATTGCCCATGAAGGCTTCCTCGTCTTCGCTCTCGCTGTAGTGCCCGCCGATGGCGGTATTCATGATCTCGATGCCCATGCGCTCGCAGAGATCGACTGCCTTGAGACCATCCTTCAGCCCGTCCTTGGTGGTTAGGTCGGAATGGCCGCTGAGACTTAGGGACATCAGTCCAAGCTTGTTCATCATCCGCTGTATGCGGCCGAGCGTTTTGGCGTCAGCCTCGAGCGGGACGTGCTCGGTCCAGCCGCGTACCGCGCTCAATTCGACGAATTTGTAACGCGCCGCCGCGATCCCTTCGAGGGCCTCTTCAAGGCTGTAGGTATGGTAACTATTGGAATGCCCACCCAACCGGTTCCTCAATGCCATGCGACCCTCTCTCTTGGACCGGAAAAGGCATTCTCACGTTCGCGAGTTTTACTTGTCAATCGCGAGAGGGCGCTCATTGGCCGCATTAGAAAAATCAGGCTTAGAGGCTAGCGACACCAGAACGGGTCAGATAGCGGGCGCGCCCAAGCTAGCTAGAGCGAACACGGAACGCAACGCGGCAGCCGCGAAGATCGGCCAAGCAATCGCGCGCCGATGCCGGCGGCAGTTCGCGACTTCGCCTGCGTGGTCGCGCGGCTGAAGTTGCCAACCGAAAAGCACAACCCGGTCGACTCACGTCGAGCGAGCGTTATCGAGGCCGTAAGTGCCAGGGTTCTTGAGACGTTCGGGAGGCGATGTGCGCGCTTGGGGTCGGTGGCCGTCCCTGCCGAAGAAATAGCCGGCGAGAATGTGCGTCCGGCGCTCTCTCGGTCAGGTGTGCCCCTCAATCAATGGAACCCGCGGGCTTGCCAGATCGCCCTAATGAAAGCACGTTTAAGCCTCGTCCCCGCGAAGAGGCGGCTTGGTCCCGGCGCTCACCGCAGGGTCACGACCTTCTTCTTGCGTACGCTCTCGTCGGCGGCGAGCACGATGCGGAGGCTGTTCACCGCATCCTCCGTGTGGCCGGAGAGGTCGACGTTCCCGCGGATCGCGTTCAGGAGAACGAGCTGCTCGCGTTCGCAGAGTTCGTCATGGCTCGGCTCGTCGTCCATGCGGAAGAGCTCGTCGGCCTTGGCGAGCGAGTTGTCCTTGTTGAGCTTCGAATGGTGGAGGCGGATCGCGTTCGTCTTCGTGTGCGTACCGATATCGGCCGAGGTCGTGTCGCTCGCCCCCTCGTCGGCGCCCTTGCCCTGCTCGGCCATGACGATGCTGGCGCAACCCTTGGGGCCGACCACGTCCTTCACGAAGAAGGCGACCTCGCTCATCATCGGGCCCCAGCCCGCCTCGTACCAGCCGACCGACCCGTCGTCGAATTCGACGTGCAGGTGGCCGTAATTGTAGGTCTTGACCTCCTTCGTCAGGTGCGCGCCGATGCCGTGGACGTGCACCGGCTTGGCGCCGGTCATCTGGCACATCACGTCGACATAGTGGACGCCGCAATCGACGATCGGCGGCAGCGACTTCATCAGGTTCTTGTGCCAGGTCCAGGCGTCGCCGATAGATTGTTGGTTCAGGTTCATGCGCATGACGAGCGGCTTACCCAGGCCCTTCGCGAGTTCGACGAACTTCACCCAGGAGGGGTGGACGCGCAGGATGTAGCCGATGACGAGCTTCTTGTCGGCGGCGCGCGCCGTGGCGACGACGCGTTTTGCGTCCTTCACCGTCTCGGCGATCGGCTTTTCCATGAAGACGTGCGCGCCCGCCTTGAAGGCGCGGATGGCGTAGTCGGCATGCGTGTCGGGCCACGTGTTGATCGAGACGACATCGGGCTTCAGCGTCTCGAGCGCCTCCCCGTAGTCGGCAAAGCGCGGCACGTTCGACCAGCGTGCCGGCAGGTCGGTGCGCTTGGCGATGCGCCGGGCGCAGAGCCCGGCGAGCTCGAACCCCTCGATCTTGTCGTAGGCGCGGGCGTGCGAGGCACCCATATTGCCGACTCCAACCACCAGCACGCGCAGTGCGCCGTTCTTCTTCGCTATTCCGTTCGCCTTTCGGTTCGTCTTCGCGGCCATGTCCTTCCTCCCTTGCAGCCTTTGACGCAGTGGCCCGAGATAACCGGTCTTATATTAGGGAAACGCCGGTGCCTCCAGCGGAGCATATGGCCGCCCGGCGCGCCCGACGACGATGCGCAAGAAGCACCGCGTCACTTGACCCGGTCGTCGTCCGGGTCTTAGGTGTTTATTTTAAGGCAGTTGCGATCACCGTGTGGGGCAACCAGTGGATATAGCTCACGCTGCATTGTGGGCGTCGCCCCATCCGCTCGATCCGTTGTCGACCGGCGAGATCGCCCTTGCGGCCGCGATCGTCCAGGCCTCGCACGACCTCGGCGCGGGGATGCGGTTCGAGACTGTCGTCCTGCACGAGGATTTTGAAGCGGGCGGGCCTGCGACCCGACGCGCCTTCGTATCCTTCTACGACATCGCGACGGGCAACCTTTTCGAGGCGGTCGTATCGCTGACGGGCGGAACCGTCGAGAGCTGCGTGCCACGCCCAGGGGCGCGGCCGCGCATCGCCCCGGACGAATTCCTGCTGGCCGAGCAGATTGCCAAGTCGCATCCCGATTTTCTCGCGGCACTCGCCAAGCGAGGCATCACCGACGTGTCGCTGGTGTGCAGCGATCCTTGGTCCTGTGGCGTGTTCGGGCATCCAGATGAGGTCGGCCGCCGCCTGATCCAGACGATCACGTGGGTACGCAACCACCCTCACGACAATCAATATGCTCACCCCGTCGAGGGGTTGAGCGCCCTTGTCGACATTGATCGCGGCGAGGTGCTGCGGATCGACGATTTCGGCGTCGTTCCGGTGCCGCGCGACGAAGGCAATTTCGCAGCGGGCTTCCAGCAGAGTTGGCGAACGGATCTCAAGCCCATCGAAGTAATCCAACCGCAGGGACCAAGTTTCACGGTCGATGGCTGTGGAATAGAGTGGTGTGGCTGGCGGTTCCGCGTCGGCTGCACGCCGCGCGAAGGGCTGGTGCTGCACGACCTGCGCATCCGGGATGCCGGCGCGTGGCGCAGCGTGCTGAGGCGCGCGTCGCTGGCGGAAATGGTGGTGCCGTACGGCCACCCGAGCGGCGTGCATCCGCGCAAGAACGCCTTCGATTGCGGGGAGTACGGGATTGGCGTGCTGGCGAACAGCCTGACGCTCGGTTGCGATTGCCTGGGCGCCGTGCACTATTTCGATGCCGTGGTGAACCGGATCGACGGCACTGCGCAAACCATTCCAAACGCGATCTGCCTCCACGAGGAAGACGCCGGCGTGTTGTGGAAGCACACCGATTTCCGTACCCAGGACAGCGATATTCGGCGGGCGCGCCGGCTCGTGATCTCGTTCATCGCGACGGTGGGCAACTATGAGTACGGGTTCTATTGGCATCTGTATCTCGACGGCACCATCGAACTCGTTGTCAAGCTGACCGGGATCATCAATACCGCGGGCCTGATGCACGACGGCTCGACCGGCCGAGGCACGCTCGTTGCCCCAGGCGTGGTGGGCCACATCCACCAGCACGTGTTCAATGTCCGGCTCGACATGGCGGTGGATGGGCCCAACAATACGGTCGTGGAAGTCGACACGGTCGCCGACCCGGCTGGGCCGGATAACCCGTGGTGCAACGCTCTGTCGATCGTCGAGAAGCCATTGCTGAGCGAGAAGGCGGCGCGGCGCTGCGACGATCCATCGCGCATCCGCTCGTGGAAGATCGTCAATCGCGAGCGAAGAACGGCGCTTGGCTATCATCCTGGCTACCGCTTGCTGGCTCAGAGCGCGCTACGCACGCCGATGCCGCCCGGTAGCCAAGTGGCGCAGCGAGCCGGCTTTGTCGCCAACGACATTTGGGTCACTCCGACGCGGGCCGATGAACGCTGGCCCGCGGGCGACTACGTGAACCAGAGCGCGCCGGGCCAAGGCCTCCCGGCTTGGACCGAACAGGATCGTTCGGTCGCCGATCGGCCAATCACCGTCTGGCATACCTTCGGCCACAACCATATTGTCCGGCCGGAGGATTACCCGGTGACGCCCGCCATGCACTGCGGATTCATCCTGCAGCCGTTCGGCTTTTTCGACCGAAATCCAACGCTCGACGTGCCGCCGTCTAACTCGGCCCACAGCTGCTGCGCCTGAGGACGGCGAGTGGCACGCCGATTGCCGGGACAAGTAAACCGAGGAGGAAAATGCGATGAAGGACAAGAATTGGACGCCCGGTCGTCGCGCCATCGTCAAGGGCCTCGGCGCCACGGTCGTCGCGCCGTTGGCCGCGCCCTTTGTCGCATCGGCGCTGGCGGCTGACAGCAAGCCGTTGCGCCTCGCCGTGGTCGCCGCCCAAATCGCCGACCACACCGATTACCTGAGCGGCGCCACGCTGGCCGTGGACGAGATCAACGCTGCTGGCGGCGTGAAGGGCCGGCAGATCAAGCTCGAACACCACGACTGCGACATCTTCACGCCGGACGGCATTCAGGCGGGATACCGCGCGGTCGTCGACACGAAGCCCGACGCCATCGGCAGCGCCTTCGTGCCGCTGGCCCGCCAAACGATGCTCGAGGCGCTGGGCGACTACAAGGCGCCGCTGCTAACCGGCGACACCAATATCGATCTGCTCACCTTCGCCAAGAAAAATCGCGACAAGTACTGGAACTATTTCCAGGTCGATCCGCCGGAGATCTATTACGGCCGGATGTTCCCCAAATTCCTCGACCAGGTGGCGGCCGGCGGGGTGTGGAAGCCGATCAACAACAATGTCCACATCATCCGCGAGCAGAACAACTACAATATGCAGATCGCGAAGGAAGTGGTGGAAACGCTACCCAGCAGCAAGTTCGAGCTCGCCACCATCACCGACATTCAGTACCCCATGCAGGACTGGGGCCCGGTGATGCAGGCGATCAAGAAAGTCCAGGCCGGGGTCATTATGCTCGATTATTGGGTGGGGGCAGAGGAAGCCGCGTTCTGCCAGCAGTTCGTCGCCGATCCGGTGAAGGGTGCGCTGGTTTACATTCAGTACGGCGCGTCCCAGCCGGAGTTCCTCAATGTCGCGGGGGGAGCGGCGGAAGGCATGGTGTGGTCGACGGTGCTCGGCGTCTACAACGATGCCCAGGGGGCCGAGTTCCGCAAGAAGTATGCGGCGAAGCACCCGGGCGTGATCGGCCTCTGCTACACCGGGTCGGCCTATGACACCGTGTACATCCTGAAGAACGCATGGATGAACACTGACCCAGCGGATTTCAAGGCAATGGCCGACTTCATCCGGACGCATCCCTACCGCGGCGTCGACGGTGCTGTTGACTTGAACAACGAGTACCAGGCGGCACTGCACTATCCATTGCAGACCCAGGACCTCGACAAGGGCATGGCCCAGCTCTACTTCCAGGTGCAGGACGGCCAGCACAAGATCATCCAGCCGGATGTGCTGGCGGAGAGTAAGTTCCGCACGTTCCCTTGGGCGTGATTGATGCGGGACGCGGCGCAAGGACCGGGAATGACAACGGATCCGGTCCCTGCGCTCTTCGGCTGCGAGGACATCCACATCCGCTTGGGCGGGCGGCCGATCCTCGAGGGCGTTACGGTGAGTATTCGGCCGGGCGAAATCCTCGGCGTGGTCGGGCCGAACGGTGCTGGCAAGACGACGCTATTCGAGGTGCTCTCCGGCCGCTACGCGCCCGACCGCGGCCGGGTGATGCTGGGCGGACGCGACATCACGTCGCTGAAACTGTTTGCCCGCGCCCGCCTCGGCCTCGGCCGTACCTATCAGTCGCCAGTGGTGCCCGACGCGTTGACCGTGGCCGAGGTGTTTCGCGCCGCGCGGCAGGCCCATCCGCCGTTCCTCACCCGGTTTCATGCCGAATGGGCCGCGGACCAGGTCGGTTTGCGCGTCCCAATGTCGGCGTTGGCCGGTTCGCTGGAGACGCTGAACCGGCGTAAGCTGCTGCTCGCCTGTCTGCTGTTGCGCCGGCCGCGCGTCATGCTGCTCGACGAACCGGCAGCCGGTCTCATCAACTCCGAGATCGATGAGCTCGACGGCATCATCCGCCACTTCGCGCATGAGATGAAGGTCGGCGTGATGCTGGTCGAGCATCGGCTGGAGTTGCTCTCGGCAATCGCCGACCGCACCATTGTCCTCGACCTGGGGAAATTGATCGCCGAAGGCGACCCAGGTGCCGTGTTTGAGAATCCACGCGTCCGCGCGGCCTATTTCGAGGTCGAGGCGGCATGAGCGACGTCCTGCGCATCGAGGGCCTCTCGGCCGGCTACGGTCCGCTCGGCGTGCTGCACAGCGTCGACCTGACTGTGCGCGCGGGCGAGCGCGTCGGCATCGTCGGGCTCAACGGCCATGGCAAGTCGACGCTGCTGAGGGCGGTCGCCGGCCTCACCGGCTGGCAGAGCGGCTCGATCAAGCTGAACGGGGTGGAGATCGGTGGCAGACGCAGCCAGGGCCCCGGACGCTACACGCACAAGATCGTGCGCATGGGACTCGCCCTGGTGCCGCAGGGTGACGCGCTGTTTCACGGCCTCTCCGTCGCCGACCATCTCGACAGCGGCGCCTACACCAAGCGCTCCTGGCGCGAACGCAAGCAGCGGCGCGAGAATGTGCTGGCGATCTTCCCGCCGCTGCAGAAACTGCTGAATCAGCCCGTGGGGAAGCTCTCCGGCGGCGAGCGGCGCATGGTCAGCCTCGGGCGCGGGCTGATGGACGACGCCAAACTGCTTCTGATTGATGAGCCGTCCCTCGGCCTCGCGCCGAAGATCAGCAAGGGATTGTTGCAGGCGCTGATGCAGATTGACCTCAAGGACGGCGCCATGGTGATCGCCGAGCAGAACCTTTCCCTCCTCGAGGGCAGGGTTTCCCGGCTGATCGCCCTGCATGCCGGCAAGCTCAAGGGCGGCGCCGTCACACCCGACCTGCCGACGAGCGAATTCATCCACCACGGCGGTCACTCTCATCCGCAGCATTGACGCCGCCGCCAGGAGACGCCCGCCGCATGGACCCCTACTACTTGTTGCTGACCGCGGTGAGTCTCGCGTCGATCTACGGGTTGCTGGCGATCGGCATCTCGATCATCTGGTCGAGCCTCGGCATGATCAACCTGGCCCAGGGCTTTACCTTCACGGTCGCCGGCTACGGTGCATGGTTGGCCGCGCAGAACATCAGCACGAACGGTTTCGTCGTGGTGGCGGCCGGCGTAATGACCGGGGCGCTGGCGGGGGCGCTGACCGGCCTGCTGGCGTTTATCCCGCTCTACGACAAGCCGAACTTCCCGCTGCGCAGCCTGATCGCCACCCTCGCCATCAGCCTGATGGGCGGGCAAGCCCTGCTTTGGCTGTTCACGCCACGGGTCAAAGCGCTGCCGAAGATCTTCGGCGTCGGCAGCATTCATATCGGTCCGGCAACTGCCAGCTACGACAAGATCGGCGCGATCGTCTGTTCGGCGATTCTGCTGCTGCTGACGCTGGGCTGGATGAAAGGCAGCCGGCGGGGCCTGGAAATTCGCGCCATGATGCAGAACCCCGAGGGCGCGGCGCTGGTCGGCGTCGGGCTCCGCTCCACCGCCATGGCCGTCATGATGGTGACCGGGGCGATGGCGGGGCTGGCCTCGGTGCTACTCTCGCAAACCTATTTCATCAGCCCCTTCGCCGGCACGACGCCCTTGGTCAAGGGCATGGTCGTGGCGCTCGCCGGCGGCCTCGGCAGCGTCGCCGGCGCACTGATCGCGGCCGTGCTGATCGGCTTCGTCGAGGCATTCACGGCGGTGCAATTGGGCGGGCAATATGTATTGATGACTCAGTTCCTCTTCATCATCGCCGTGCTGCTCGTGCGCCCGCGGGGGATCGCCGGAATGATCGAGCATTCCCGGGAATAGCGGTGGCGGCACAAAGCGATAGTCAGGAACCGACGGCGCCGGGCATGCCCTTGGTGGTGGGCACCCGCCGCTGGCTGCCGGTCCTGCGCGGCCATGGTGGCGCAAGCTGGCACCGCTGGCGCTACCCGTTCACCCGACGCACGCCGCTGCTGATCGAGACCGACTTCAATCCGGTCACGCTTAATGCTGAGCGCCGGATCCTTAATCCGGCGCCGATCCTGTGGGTGATCGGTCTGGCTGCGCTCGCCATTGCCCCGCCGCAGATCGGCAACAATTCGTTCGTCCTCTCCGCGACCAGCTTTGCCATGTATGCCGCGATCAACGTCATCTGGATGCTGACGATCGGCACGGCCGGAATCTTCTCGCTGGCCAGCCTCGCAACTGTCGGCGTGGGTGCCTACGGCAGCTCGTACCTATCGGTCTATTTCGGATTCCCGTGGTGGGCGATGTGGCTCACCGGACCGCTGTTTGGGCTCGTGTTCGGTGTCATCATTGCCATTCCTGCGATTCGACTTGAAGGCTTCTACTATGCATTGTTGACCGTCGGCATCACGGAGTTGTGCCGCGCCTTTGTCACCCAGGACCAAACACTCGGCTCGGCCAACGGCTTGCTGGGGGCAGACAGCTTCGTTCCCAGCAGCATGTCCGATCGCGGCGGTCTCGTCCTCGGCTATTACCTCGCATTATTGCTGCTGCTCGGCGCGTTGGTTCTGTATCGCGTGGTCAACGGCCAGCGCCTTGGCCGCCTGCTGCGCGCAGCGCCCGAGAAGCACGAGGCCTTTGCCGAAGCTCTCGGCATCGATTATCGCACCACGCGCATCCAGGTATTCCTGATCTCATCGGCGGCATTGGGGGGCGTCGGCGCCTTCTACGCGACCCTGCTTCACGGCGCCACGCCTTCGCTGTTCACCATGGACCAGCTGCTGCTATTGCTGGCGATGGTCGTTGTCGGCGGCATCGGCACCGCCGAAGGCGCGGTCGTCGGCACCCTGATCGTCGTGCTGTTCGACAAGGTATTCATCGGCCTCGGCCCGATCCGATTGATCCTGATTGCCGGCATCATGCTTGGGACGGTGCTATTCCTGCGCGGTGGCCTGTTCGGCATTCCCGCTCAGTATCTGGCATGGCGCGGCAAACGGCGAAGCGAACGGCGGGGCCGGCACTCCAGCAAGGGAGGAGAAGTGATGCCCGAAGAGGCGATCGAGATCACCGATAAGCAGGCGATCTTTGTCCGGCGGTTCGACGCACGGTTGCGGGCCGAGCTCAAGAAGTTGATCACCGAGGACTTGATCAAGGAACATCGTGCCACCTTCGGCCAGCGGCGCAGCGACGCACTGGAGCGCGTGCTGACCTATTTCCGCAGCGTCGCGGTCACCGACAAGTATGCCATTCTCGCGGTCAAGCCCTTCGCGGAGTACCGCATCGCGGCGCTCTCCGGCCGGCGGGGCGTTCCGCCACGCGTCGTCGACGACCAGGTGTTCACCAGCGAGCACGACGCGCTGCATGGCGTCTTTCTCAAGCGGGTGCACGATCTTATGGATTCGTGAGAGCAGCCGAGGAACGCAGGCGATGGCCAATATCCGCATTTCCGCCTACACTGACAAGCTCTCGGTCAAACCCGGCGATACGCTGCGCGTGATGGCCAGCACGGATGCCACATACAGTGTGCGCGCGCAACTTGTGCGATTGATCCACGGCGACGAGCACCCGGACGGCCCCGGTTTCGTCGAACGACCAGTCACCTCGTCGATAGATCGCGAATGGCCGG
>DATHNU010000112.1:0-3839 GCA_035485695.1 Reyranella sp.
CCGATATCCGCCAGGGTGAGGCCGTTCCCCCGATCAAGGTCGAGCGTGTGCCCGCCGACCTCGTCACCAAGGACGGCAACGAACGCAAGGCGCTGTTCATAACGGCCCTCCTGCCGGTGGTGCTCGAGGTCAATCAGCGCGTGCTCGCCGATCGCGAGCAGCTTCTCTATCTGCGCGACAAGATGGCCTCCGAGCCGATGCGTATGTCGCCCATCGAGCGCATCTGGCTCGAGGACCTCGCCGACCGCTATGGCACGCCGGTCGACAGGATCGACGAACTGGTGCGACGGGTCGACGTCGTGCCGCCCTCGATGGCCATCGCCCAGGGTGGGGTGGAATCGGGTTGGGGCACCTCGCCCGCGGCGCGCACCGGCAACGCCTTGTTCGGCCAGATTCGCGCCGGCTCGCCGCAGCCTTTCACCAATGTCGGCGAGGCGACCGACGCCTATATCGCCAACCTCAATACGCATCCCGCCTATGCCGGCTTCCGCGCCGCGCGCGCGGCGTTGCGCGAGCGCGGCGAAAGTCTCGACGGCTACAATCTGATCGGCTCGCTCCTGCGCTATTCCGAGCTCGGCCAGAACTATGTGAAGTTCGTGCGCCAGATCATGCGCGAGAACGAGCTGACCGATTTCGACAGGGCGCGCCTGTCGAGCTTCTAGCAAGAAGCGCTTCCACACGAGTCGTTCGCCTCCTCCGTCTTACGGGCGAGGCAAATGAACGACGAGGCGTGGTGGCGAGGAAAAGCTACATCATCGGCCGGGCGAGGTCGGCGTCGCTGATCAGCGGATACTGCCGGGCCTCGAAAAGCTGATAGTGCCACCATTCGTTGCGGTAGAAGTCCCAGCCTGCAGCCGTCATCAGGCCCATCAGCAGCAGCCGGTTGCGCTGCGCCTCGGCCGAGACGTCGGTGCGGCCATGGTGCGACAGCGGCGTAAAAGCGTCGAACGGCGTGCCCATGTCGAGGTTCCGCCCGCTTTCGTCCAACAGCGTGAGGTCGACCGCCACGCCGCGCGAATGGGGCGAACCGCGGCGCGGGTCGGCGATGAACTCGGGGTCGGGCCGGGCATTCCACAGCGCCCACTGCGCCTCCACCGGGCGAAGCGCGTCGAAGATGCGCAGCCGCAGCCCGAGCGGCCGGGCAAGCGTTGCCGCCGCGTCGAGCTTGTCCGCCGCCGCGCGGTGCAGCCAGCATTCGGCATTCCGATAGACCGGCCGCCCCGTTAGATTGGCGTCGGTCGCATAGGCCAGCGTCACGTCGACGTCGAAGTCGGGCGGGGCGATCGCAACCAAGTCGAGTTTCATGACCCAAGAATGCCCAGCCCACAGGGGCGGCGCCAGCGCTTGTCGTCCTCAGCAGGTCCACTGACCATGCGCTTGCGACCATGAGCCTGGTACTGGCCTTCGATTGCGCGGTGAGCGGCCTTGGCATCGCCATCGTCGGCGACGGTACCCGGCTTGCCAGTATCGCCGAAGACGGGCGGGACCAGGCGGCCCGGCTGCTGCCCGCCATCGCGGCGGCCCTCGGCGAGGCCGGCGTCGGCCGACGCGACTTGTCGCTGATTGCCGTCACCATCGGACCGGGAAGTTTTACCGGCGTGCGCGTCGGCCTCGCCGCGGCGCGCGGCCTTGCCGTCGGGCTTGGCGTACCGCTGGCGGGCCTCGCCACGACGCGGGTGTTGCTGGCGCAAGCCACGCCGCGCGGGCGAACGGTCGTTGCCGCCATAGACAGCCGCTTGGGCGACTGGTTCTGCGCCATCGCCGACGGGGCCGGCGAAGAGGACGGCGAGCCGTCGCCTTTCGTCGCGGCGGCGCCCGAGCTCGCGTTGCGTCTGGGCAGCCGGCCGTGCCTCGTCATCGGGGCGGGCGCGCAGACGCTCGTGCCACAGCTGGTGGCGGCCGGAGTCGACGCGGTGGCCGAGGAGGCTTTGCCCGATCCCCTCACCATCGCCCGCCTGGCCGCCGATGCCGGCGTCGAAGCGTGGCGTGCGCGCAACGCGCGCGAAGGCCTGCCAGGGCCGCTCTATTTGCGCGGCGTCAATATCACCCTGCCCGACGGGGCGCGGCGGACGGTCGATTGAATGGTCGCAGGTTTGATCTTGTGCCGCTTGGGTGCGCTCGATCTCGACCGTGCCGCGGCATTGCACGGCGAATCCTTCGTGCCCTTGGGTGAGCGTGCCTGGACAAGACAGGACCTGGCCGGACTTCTGGCCGCGCCAGGTGTCACGGGTCTGTTGCTTCAGGCTGAAGGCCGGGATGCCGGCATGGCGCTATGTCGCGTCGCCGCCGATGAGGCAGAGCTGTTGACCATCGCGGTGCGGCCGGCCGAGCGCCGGCGCGGGGCCGGCCGGCGGCTGCTGACGGCGGTCATCGATCGCGTGCGCGAGGCGGGCGCGCGGGCGCTATTCCTCGAGGTCGGCGCGGATAATCCCCCGGCGCGGGCGCTTTACGAGGCGATGGGTTTTCGCGTGGTCGGCACGCGCTCGGCCTACTACCGCCGCGGCGACGGGCCGCCCGCGGATGCCCTCATCATGCGTCTCAGTCTCAACTGATCAGTAAATAGTCAGGCCCGCCGGATCGTCACGATATGGGCCTCGCCGTCGTCTTCGATCCCCAAAATAGTGTGGCCCTCCTCGCGCGCGGCGCGCGGTACGTTGCGCAAAGGCTCCTCGCCGCTGAGGCGAACACTCAGGACCTCGCCCGGGCGCATGCGCTCAAGCTTGAGCTTGGTGCGCACGAAGGTCATGGGACAAACTTCGCCGGTGATGTCGATGGCATGGTCGGACGGGATGGTCATCACCCTCTAACTATACCGCGACGGCGGGCCGGTGTAGGGTGTCGTGGCATGCCTGATCGCAAGTCGAAGCTGGAACTGTTGTGCGCCGAGCGCGGTCTCAAGATGACGGACCAGCGGCGCGTGATCGCACGCGTCCTGTCCGAAGCCCACGACCATCCCGATGTCGAGGCGGTGCATCGGCGCGCGACGGCGATCGATCCGAACATCTCCATCGCAACGGTCTATCGGACGGTGAGACTCTTCGAGGAGGCCGGTATTCTCGCCAAGCACGACTTCGGCGACGGCCGCGCGCGCTACGAAGAAACGCCTGACGAGCATCACGACCACCTGATCGATATCCAGAGTGGCAAGGTCGTCGAATTCCATAACGACGAGATCGAGGAACTGCAGCGCCGGATCGCGGAAAAAGCCGGATACCGGCTGGTGGGCCACCGCCTGGAATTGTACGGCGTGCCCATGGACGGGAAAACCGACCGCCAAAAATGAGTGGACGGGACGATTGCTACCCCGATAATGGGAACATGATCGGGGCGGCCCCCTTGCGGATGAAACATGCGCATAGACCGCGCTGACAGCGAATCCGAACTCCTGGGCGCTCCCTCGTCGAGCGCGGAGATCGTCAAGGTCGTTGCCGGCGACTTCGAGGTTCGGTTGGCGCACAGTGCGGCTGAGATCGACGCTGCGCAGGCGCTCCGCTATCGGGTTTTTTACGAAGAGATGACAGCGCACCCGACGCCGGAGATGGCGGCGCGGCGACGCGATTTCGATGCGTTCGACGAGGTCTGCGACCATCTCCTGGTGCTCGATCGCCGTCGCGGCGAGGGCCCGGAAGGCATTGTCGGCACCTATCGCCTGATCCGCCGTTCGGCGGCGGCCAAGATGGGCCGCTTCTATTCGTCCGCCGAATACGACGTGCAGCCGATGATCGACTATCCGGGCGAGGTCCTGGAAGTCGGCCGCTCGTGCATCGCCAAGGACGCGCGCAACACCGCGACCATGCAGATGCTGTGGCGCGGCATCGCGCTCTACTCGTTCCACTACA
>DATHNU010000113.1:0-2822 GCA_035485695.1 Reyranella sp.
GCCAGCGGCTTGCTGTTCGGGATTGGCTGGCCGTTCACCACGACGCCGTTCTGGCCGAAGACCACCACGTCTCCCGGAACTGCGGCAATCGGCTTCACCAGGGGCGCGCTGCCGCCTGGGCATGCGCCAGCTTCCAGATAGCCGCGCTGCAACCCGACCACCGCGGCATCGCCAGCAAGGCAGAACAGGACGATATCGCCCCTGACAGGCCGCGCGGTGAGCGCTGCCGTCCGGTAGAGGCCGGTCGGCATCGAGGCCGAGGCGTTCCAGTGCAAGCCGAGAAGCCACGATGCGATGACCGTGCAGCCGGCACTCAGGACGGCGGCTGTGAACAGCCGATGCTTCACGACTGGCGCGTCCACATGGTCGCCGGGGCAGGAAACGTCATCCGACGCTGGAAGGCCGGATCGAGGAAAGCGAGCGACTGCGTGCCGCGAATGACGTGCTGATGCGCGGGGAATATGAGGAGTTCGCCCGGCTTGGTGATGAGCCCTGCGGCATCGCGCGCCGGCCCCTTCAAGCGCCTGACCTCGTCCGCCGTCAGCAGCGGGCGGGGCACTGAACGGAAGGTGCGGTTCTGCGATGTCTGGCCGCCACCCTGCTGCGATTCGGAGACCTCCTCGACCACCTCGGTTGATTGGCCGGTCTTCGCCGACAGCCATGCCGCCGACTTGTCATTGAGCGGCGCATAGGCCGAGAGCACGCCGCAGTTGGTGGTGATCCTCTCGTGCTCGCCATACACGCCGACAATGTCCTGGTAGTCCTGGGCGAGCAGCAGGGCGCGGATGCCGGAGCCTGCGGTCTTGGCCAGGAACAACTCCAGCATTTCCATCTTGCCGAGCGACGGAAACTCGTCGATGCCGAGCAGAAGCTGTTGGGCATTCGGGCCGTCGCCGCTGATGAGTTGGCCGAGCGCGAGCGTGAGGAAAAGCCAGTCCAACGGCCGCATTCGCAGTTCGTCCTCGCCGCGCGTCTCGATGTACAACGTCACGGGCGATTGGCTGGATACGAGATCCTCGATGCGGAAGTGACTGCGGCCCGTGTTGCGGGCCACGACAGGATCACGGTAGAGCGCCAGCAGACGGCGGGCCGTCGATATGACGGACGCGCGTTCGCGCGCCGCCGTTGACAACATGCCGCGCCCCACCTCCGCTACTTGCCGCGTCTTGTGGCCGGCCATGGCGCGCAAGAGCGTCTCGCTGTCAGCCGATGCGTCGATCTTCGACAGCATGGCCGAAAGGCTGCACCGCGCCGTCTCGACCAGGTAAAGCGCCACGCCGACCAATAGGTTGGCCGCCGTCGGCTCCCAGTGGTCGCGAAACCCTTTCCCGTGGGGATCGGCGATCTGCTGAATGATGTTCGCGACATCACGGAAGGCATACGGCGTGCCGATACGAACGCGACTGAACGGGTTCCACGCGACCGTGTTGGCTATCTCGGCGGGGGCAAATCGCATGACGACATTGCCGGCTTCGCTATGCCGCCAACCGGCCGTCATCTGCCAGAGTTCACCCTTGGGGTCATAGACGATCGCGCTGTGCGGCCACGACAGCAGCGTGGGGACGAGCACGCCAGCGCTCTTGCCGCTGCGAGTCGGGCCAAGGCACATGGCATGCGCCTGGCCGGCGTCCGTCAGGTAACGCAGGCCGCCCCTGCGGTCGGTCCAGCCTCCCACGATGATGCCGGGCTTTCCGGTCGGCAGCAGTCCGCTCCGCTTGATGTCGTCCTCATCCGCGAAGCCCGCTGTGCCATGAATTGTTGGATGCGGCCGTGGTTGGCGCCGTCCTGATTTCAGGGCCAGCATCGCGCCGAAGCAGACGGTGAGGATCAGACCGAATTTGACCAGGGCGAACGTGTTATCGACCTGTGGCTCCCACGGCGCCTGCCACCACTCGATGATGCGCCAGGGCCAGTAGGCATGCCCAAGCACCGGCGAGCCGAGGGCAGGGTGATAGTTCAGCTTCCACGCCACGAATTGCGTGGTGGCCGCGCCGACGGTGAGCGCAGTCAACGGGACGAACACGAGCAGGTTGCGAGCGCGGCGGCGGACCAGGGCGGCTGCGGCTTCGTTCATCGTGAAGCCATCGCGACATCAACCGACATATCGCCGCAAACACCCGCAACCCACGGCTTGGAGAACGCGATATCCTTCGTTGTCAGGATGGCGAACTCGTATCCTTGCCGTATCCTTTGAGTCGGTGGGATCGACATGCCCTTGCGAGCAAACTCCATGCCAAGCTGACCCATCTGAGACCCGATCGCGCCGCCGGCCGACTGCACCGGATTGTATTGCTGAAACGCCGAACTCGGTGGCTGCGAGAGTTGGATGCCAGCGCTGAACAGGGACACAAGAAGAGCGTTGAGGAAAATCTTGCCGTAGTGGTTTTCCGTGATGTCCGAGAAGCCGGCCTGTCCCGTAGAATCGGCGCCCGGCATGGCCCCGAGGTCCAGAGACTGTGAGCACGGGCCGGGGTAGATGATGCGCTGCCAAGCGACCATGACGCGCGTCTCGCCGTAGGCGACGGTGGTGTTGTAGACGCCAACAAGACGGCTCCCTTGCGGGATCAGGATGTGATTGCCGGTGGCGTAGTCATCGACATTCTTGGTGACTGTCGCGATGACCTCGCCGGGCGAGTCACTGTCGAGACCCGAGATCAGTCTGCCGGTGATGATGTCGCCGGCCTTCAGTTCGTAGGGCGAGATCGGATCGGTCAGTGCGAACGGCAGGTAGTCGGTGGCCGGGTTCGATGCGTTCGCCTCGAAGAAGCTCTTGGGCCGTTGCTGCTCGTTCTGCCCAGGGAGCGCACCGGCCGATGCTGCTG
>DATHNU010000114.1:0-4914 GCA_035485695.1 Reyranella sp.
TCGGCCGACGGCAGCATGTGGGGCAGCGGGCTCGCCGTGTCGGCGATCTCGTCGATATCGAAGAACACCGCACCGGGAATGTGCTGGGCCACGAACTCCGCCTTGGGATCGCGCTTCCGCGCCGGCAGGTAGAACGAGCCGTCGACCAGTCGGATGTCCGGCGCATCGAGGCGGGCGGCCAGCCAGTCGGTGCTGACCAGCGCGTCGGGTCTTGCGTAGTCCATCGCGTTTCCTCTTTCAGTGGAGCGCGGACCTCCAGGTCCGCTCATGATCATGATGCGGACTCGGTCGGGGTCCCCCCCGACCTGAGGAGGTCCGCGCTCCGTTTGACTCTACGTCAGCGCGATCACGAAGCGCCGGTTCATCTTGCCCTTGTTCTCGATCTTGATGCACTCGACCCGGCCGATCTCGCCGGTGCGCGCCACGTGCGTGCCGCCGCAGGCCTGCAGGTCGATGCCCTCGATGGCCAGCAGGCGCACGCGACCGACGCCCATCGGCGGGCGCACGCTCATCGTCTTGACCAGCTCGGGTCGCGCGGTGAGTTCCTCGTCAGTGATCCATTGCGGCGTCACCGGCCGGTCCAGCGCGATCAGCTTGTTGATCTCCTCGGTCACCCATTCCTTGGCCGGAACCTCGCCTTCGAGATTGAAGTCGAGCCGGCTCTTGTCGGCGCCGACCTGGCCGCCGGTGACGTTGCCCTTGATCACGGCCGACATGACATGGAGCGCGGTGTGCATGCGCATGTGCAGCAGCCGGCGGTCCCAGTCGAGCGTCGTGTGGAGCTTGGTGCCGACCGCGGGTCTGGGCGAATCGGGTGCCAGAACGTGCAGCACATCTGCACCATCGGCCTTCACCGCGTCGACGATGCGGGCTTCGCCGCCGTCCCAGCGCAGGCCGCCCGTATCGCCGGGCTGACCGCCGCCGGTCGGATAGAAGATGGAGCGGTCCAGCCGCACGCCGCGCTCCTCGAGCGCGGTCACGGTGGCCTCGGCGTCCTTGAGATAGGCGTCCTGCCGGAAAAGTTCTTCGACCATTCTAGGGATTTAGGCCCTCGCCAGCCGCGCCGCAACTTCCTGCGCCGTCGGCATCGAGGGCGCTGCCCCCAGCCGCTCGACGGAACAGGAGGCGGCAGCGCTGGCGTAGCGGGCGGCTTCGATGGGCGTGGCGCCGGCCGACATGCGGGCGGCGAGCGCGCCCACGAAGCAGTCGCCCGCGCCGGTCGTATCGACGACTTTGGCCTTGAAGGCAGGGATGGAAGTCGCGCCGTCGGCCGTCACCACCACGGCGCCGCGTCCGCCCAGGGTTGCCACGACGGCGCGCGCGCCTTTCGCGCGAAGCTGCTGGCAGGCGGCGGTGACATCGCGCAGGGCGCTGGCGGCTCGCAGTTTCGTGCCGGTCGCCTGCGACAGCTCGATCTCGTTCAGTACCGCCACGTCGACCACCTTCATCAAGCGGTCGGCGTGTGCCGCGAACGGCGCGAGGTTCAGGATGGTGCGGGCGCCGGCGGCCCGCGCGCGCTTCAGGATCGCCTCGGTCGCCGCGATCGGCGTCTCGAACTGCGCCACCCAGACCTCATCGTCGCGCGGCTCTTGGCGGGCCATTTCCTTGGTGAAGTGGAGATTGGCGCCGGAGGCCACGGTGATCGCGTTGTCCCCCTGGGCGACCTGGATCAGCGCCACGCCGGTGGCCGGACCGTCGATCTCGCGGACCCCGGAACAGTCGATGTCGTTGTCGGCGAGGAAACCGCGCAGGCTGTTGGCGAAGGCATCGTTGCCGACCGCGCCGATCATCGCCGTCGGCGCGCCGAGGCGGACGGCCGCGACGGCCTGGTTGAGGCCCTTGCCGCCGGGCAGGAACGACACCGTGGCACCCAGCAAGGTTTCGCCAGGCACCGGTCGCCGCGCGCTCTGCACGACGACATCCATGTTGAGGCTGCCGCAGACGACGACCCTGCTCATCAGGGGCTGCTCATTTCATCCAGGGCGGCAGTGGCAGATTCTTCTCGCGCAGGAATGCCGGATTGAAAAGCTTGGACTGATAGCGCTGCCCGCCATCGGCCAGGATGGTGACCACGGTCTTGCCGGGACCAAGGTCGCGCGCAAGCCGCATGGCGCCCACAATGTTGATGGCCGTCGAGCCGCCCAGCACCAGGCCTTCGTGTTCGATCAGGTCGAACAGGACGGGCAGGGCCTCCTCGTCGCTGATCTGGTAGGCCATGTCGATCGGCGTGCCCTCGAGGTTGGCGGTGACGCGGCCGTTGGCGATGCCTTCGGTGATCGAGTTGCCTTCGGCCTTGAGCTCGCCCTTGACGAACCAGTTGTAGAGCGCCGAGCCCATCGGGTCGGCGAGCGCGATCTTGATCTCGGGGTTGCGCTCCTTGAGGGCGCGCGCCACGCCGCCCAGGGTGCCGCCTGAGCCCACCGAGCAGGTGAAGCCGTCGACCTTGCCCTCGGTCTGCTCCCAGATCTCCGGCCCGGTGGTGCGGTAGTGGCCATCGCGATTGGCCGTGTTGTCGAACTGGTTGGCCCAGATCGCGCCGTTCGGCTCCGTGGCGGCAAGCTCCTCGGCGAGCTTGCCGGAATAGCGCACGTAATTGCCGGGATTGGCGTAGGGTACGGCCGGCACGAGCCGGAGGTCGGCGCCACAGAGACGCAGCATGTCCTTCTTTTCCTGGCTCTGCGTCTCGGGCATCACGATCACCGAACGATAGCCGCGCGCATTGGCAACCAGCGCGATGCCGATGCCGGTGTTGCCGGCGGTGCCCTCGACGATCACGCCGCCGGGCCTGAGCTGGCCGCGCTGCTCGGCGTCCTCGATGATGGCGAGCGCCGCACGATCCTTCACCGAGCCGCCGGGATTGAGGAACTCCGCCTTGCCGTAGATGTTGCAGCCCGTCGCCTTCGAGGCGGCGACCAGCTTGATCAGCGGCGTATTGCCGATGCTATCGATGAAACCTGACCGGACATCCATGACATGCTCGCTCTGCTTGGCCTGCGCTTCCCGGGCGGACGGTAGACAGGGAGGCAGGGCCAAGGCAACCGGCCTTGCCGCGTTCCTTCCGTCGCGCGGACACGGCTATCCGGGCGAAGCGGCTGGCCAGATCGCGTCTAGCGCCAGCGCGCCCGAACCTCGTCGCGATTCAGCGCCAGCCACTGCAGGGCGAACACGCCCAGCGCGTTGCCGATCTCGTCGCGCTCCAGCATGGCGCGCGCTTCGGCGAAGGGCAGCACCTTGACCAGGATGTTCTCGCCTTCCGACTCGAGCCCGAAGACGCCGCCGGCATTGGTCGTGTCGACCCTTCCCAGAAAGCATGCGCACGTCTCGGAGCAGGCGCCGGGGCTCACCACCACGTCGTACATGGCGATGACCTCCTTGATCTCGAGCCCGGCCTCCTCGACGGCTTCACGCCGGATGAGGTCTTCGGGCGACTCGTCGTGCTCGATGATCCCGGCGACGACCTCCCACGTCCAGGGATGGCGTCCGGCGACATAGGCGCCCGCTCGGAACTGGCGGATCAGCACGACCTCGTCACGCAGCGGGTCGTAGGGCAGCACGGCAGCCGCATGTCCGCGCTCGAAGACCTCGCGCCGAAGCGTGCCGCTCTGGCCGCCTTGATAGAGGCCATGGCGGAAGAAATAACGACCGACACGGAAATAGCCCTGGAACACCACCTCATGCTCGACGAGATGGACCGTTTCGTTGGGCAGGGGAGGCGTCGGCATGGCAGAACTCCGGGTACAAAAAGGGCCGCCCCCGGACGAGAGCGGCCCTGAATTGGCTCCGGAGGAGGGATTCGAACCCCCGACCTAGCGGTTAACAGCCGCGTGCTCTACCGCTGAGCTACTCCGGATTAATCATCGCGCGACGGCGCGGCGGGCCGGTCGCGAAGGCGCGGTGTTTTGACAGAGCCTCCCGGCCCACGCAAGGCCCGCGAAAAGCGGCGGTACAAGCGGAACGGTTTGTGGAGGCCTGGGCCGGAATCGAACCGGCATACGCGGATTTGCAGTCCGCTGCATAGCCACTCTGCCACCAGGCCGCACGAGGAGCGCGGTGCTATACGCATGCCGCGCAACAAGGGTCAAGCCGACCGCGACCGAGCGCCCTTTGACGCTATTGCCGGCCGCCGCCTATAAAACAACGCAATATCTTGAGGGCAGCCCATGACGGATTTCGCGCTCGCGCGCCGCAACATGATCGATGGCCAGCTCCGGCCCAACCGGGTGACCAACGCCCAGCTGCTGGCGGCGATCGGCGAGCTGCCCCGGGAGCGGTTCCTGCCCGAGGCGACGCGTTCAGTTGCCTACGCCGACGACGACGTGCCGCTTGGCAACGGACGCTACCTGATGGAGCCGATGGTCCTGGCGCGGTTGATCCAGACCTTGCAGTCACGTCCCGAAGACCGCGCCCTGGTCGTTGCATCCGGCACGGGCTACGGCGCCGCGCTATTGGCACGGTTGGTGCACTCCGTCGTAGCCGTGGAGAGCGACCCGACCTTGGCGGCGGCCGCCGACAGGACAGCGAAGGAATTGGGCATCAGCGGCATCCGACAGACGATCGGCAAACCGGAGCAGGGCTGTGCGGAGCAAGCTCCGTACGACGTGATCCTGATCGAAGGTGCCGTTCAGCTCGTGCCTCAGGCGATCTTCGATCAATTGGCGGAGGGTGGACGGTTGACGACCGTCATTGCCGGCCCAGCCGGTGCGTCGGGCGTGGCGCAGCTCTTCATGAAGGAGGGCGGCTTGGCGTCGGGGCGTCCGCTTTTCGACAGCGGCACGCCGTCCTTGCTGGGCTTTGACGCGCCGCCACGATTCACCTTTTGATAGATGACCTTTGGTAGATGTGGCCGGTCAGTTCTAGGGCTACCAATGCCGTTCATACCAGTGGTAGTGTGCCAGCTACAGACGGGGGTAATTC
>DATHNU010000115.1:0-6367 GCA_035485695.1 Reyranella sp.
GCCCGTGCGTGCCGGCATCGCTTCCGCCCTCTTTCAGAAGCGCGACTTCACGCCACCGGCACGGTTTCGGCAAGTGGCGGCAGCTTCACGACCTTGGCGTACCAGGCCTCGAGCTTGGGATGGCCCGGCCGCCACGGCTCGTTGGCATAGCGGAAATCGAGGTAGCCCAGCGCGCAGCCGATGGTGATCTCGCCGATCGTGGTCAGCAGGCCAAGCGAATCGGCCTCCTTCTCGAGCGTGTCGAGCGCACGCTTCACCTTGCCCTGCTGGAGCTCGATGTAGCCCTTGCGGCCGTCATCCTGCGGCAGCGCGATCTCGCGCCGGCGCGGCTGGGTGGCGTCCAAAATACCGTCGCCCAGCGCCTCCTGGCAGAGCGCCTTCCAGCGCGCCGGGCCCGCCGGCGGGAACAGCTTGGGGCCGCTGCCGATGCTGTCGATGTATTCGCAGATCACCGGGCTGTCATAGAGCATGGCGCCGTCGTCGGTGATCAGGGTCGGCACCTTGGAGAGCGGGTTGAAGTCGAGCAGTGCGGGATCGGTCGTGCCGACCTTCCAACGTTCGATCTTGCTGTCGATGCCGCGCGCAATGGCGCAGGCAGTGACCTTGCGGACATACGGGCTAGCGGGTGAGTAAGCGAGCTTCATCGGGTCCCCCTTGTGCTTTGCTCTGATCGGCGCGCACGTTATCGTGCCTGCCGGGAGTAACGCCATGAGTTTTCGGACCGAGAGGCTCGGCAGCCATATGGCTGCCGCGGTGAGTGGCATCGACCTCAATCGCCTGCCCGATGCGCCCACGCGCGCCGCCTTGCTCGACGTACTGCACGGCAATCTCGTGCTCTGCCTCCGCGACCAGAAGCTCGCGCCGCCGGCATTTCGCGACGCGATGGCGCAGTTCGGCGCCCCGATGCTGCGCAAGCAGCTCGCGCGAACACCGGAATGCGCCGAGGTCAACATCATCTCGAGCGAGGACCGTGACGAGCTGGGTGACGGCCGCAAGATCGTGAACGGCGCCAACTGGCATACCGACGACAGCTTCATGCGCGAGCCCTGTTCGCTCACCATGCTCTATGGCGTGGTCGTGCCGTCCAGGGGCGGCGACACCCAGTTCACCAACATGTACGACGCCTATGCCGACCTCCCGGCGGAGATGAAGGCGCGCATCGATGGTCTGAAGGTGATCCACAAATACAGTTCCAGCCGCAAGCTCACCCACGTCTCGACGCGGCCGGCCGAGGAGATGGCGGCGATGCCGGAGGCAACGCACCCGCTGGTGCGCACCCATCCGGAGACCGGGCGCAAGTCGCTCTATCTCAATCCCAACCGCATGGAGCGGGTCGTCGGGCTGGAGCGCGACGAGAGCGACCAGCTGCTCGACGAGCTGATCGCGCAGGCGATCCAGCCGAAATACCAGTACCGCCATGTCTGGCGGCAAGGCGACATCGTGATCTGGGACAACCGCTGCACCATGCACAAGGCCAACGCGGATTATCCCGACGGCGAGCAGCGGTTGATGCATCGCGTGATCGTGGCGGGGACTGTGCCGGTCTAGTCTTCGTCTTTGCTGGGAGCGCGCCACTCCAGTGGCGCTTATGGGCTGTGTGCTCCACGAAGATGCGCCACTGGAGTGGCGCGCTCCCAGCGATGATCAGGCTTCCAGCAGCACGCAATGCTCCGGCGAGAACGAGATCGTCACGGCGGCGCCCTCGTCCAGAAGATTGACCGGCGGGCGGCGCACGATCAGCGGGCCCAGCGCACTGTCGATGACATATTGCACGAAGTCGCCGTGGAATAGGCGCTGGCGGACCGTGCCCGGCACGTGGTTGTCGCCCGGCCGCGGCTCGAGATCGATGTAGGCGGTACGGATCGCGACCTCGCTCTCGCTGCCGTGCGGCTTGTGCGACGCGACTGCCTTCAGCGTCACGCCGCCCTCGGTGGCGAACAGGCCCTCGCCCGCCAGCCTTCCCTTGATGATGTTGGCCGAGCCCACGAAGTCGGCGACGAAGCGGCTGCGCGGCCGGTTATAGATCTCCTCGGGCGTGCCGATCTGCTCGATCACGCCCACGTTCATGACGATCACGCGGTCGGAGATGGCGAGCGCCTCCTCCTGGTCATGGGTGACATAGACCGAGGTAATGCCGAGGCGGCGCTGCAGCTCGCGCAGCTCGACCCGCATCTCGGCGCGCAGCTTGGCGTCGAGGTTGGAAAGCGGCTCGTCGAACAGCACGACGGTGGGCGAGAAGGCGATGGCGCGGGCGAGCGCCACGCGCTGCTGCTGGCCGCCCGACAGCTTGGACGCGCCGCGGTCGGCGAGATGGCGCATCTGCACCAGGTCGAGCGCGCGCTCGACATTGGCCTTGAGCTCCTCCGCGCCCTGCTTTCGCACGCGCAGGCCATAGGCCACGTTGTCGAACACCGTCATGTGCGGCCACACGGCATAGGACTGGAAGACCATGCTCACGCCGCGCTGCTCGGTCGGGATGGTGCGGCGCTGGGCCGAATCGTACATCGTCTGGCCGTCGATGGTGATGCTGCCGCCGCTCGGCTGTTCCAGCCCGGCGATAGCGCGCAACGTCGTCGTCTTGCCGCAGCCCGACGGGCCCAGCAGCGTCAGATGCTCGCCGCGGCCCACGGTGAAGCTCACGCCGTTCACCGCCACCTGATCGCCGTAACGCACGACCAGATCCTTCACCTCGATACGCGTCACGCTCACGAAAGCTCCTTGGTCACGCCGCGCGTCAGCCGGAACAGAATCGCCAGCGCCACGATCACGGTAAAAGTCTGGATCAGTGCCATCGCCGCCGTGAGCTCAGTGCCGCTCGAGGCAAAGGCAGCGACGATCGACGGCGCGATCACCTTGGCGTTGGGGCCCATCAGGAACACCGAGGCGCCAAGCTCGCGCACGCAGGCCATGAAGATCAGCAGCCACGCCGCCAGCATGCCGGGCTTGAGTAGCGGCAGGGTGACGGTGCGCATCTGGTAGACCCAGCCGGCGCCGCAGACGCGGGCGCATTCCTCCAGGCTCTTGTCGATCTGCAGCACGACGCCGGCCAGCGTGCGCACGCCGAGCGGCAGCATCACGGTGAAATAAGCCAGCGCCAGCAGCCACAGCGTGCCGTAGATCGGGATCGGGATGTTGAGCCAGGCCCACAGCAGCGCCAGGCCGAAGACCAGGCGCGGCACGGCCTGCGGGAACATCACGAGATATTCGACGGCACCGCGGCCGACGAGTTGCGAGCGGTAGATGATCCAGACCAGGGTCACCATCACCAGCACGCCGACGCTCGCCACACCGAAGCCCAGCATCAGGCTGTTGCCCATGGCGGTGCGCACCGGCCCCAGCGACAGCGCGGTCTGGTAGTTGGCCAGGGTGAACTCGGCCTGGCTCAGGATCACGGTGGCGAAGCGCTGCAGCGAGGTGAAGACGAGGGCCGCAATCGGCAACACGACCGCCAGCATGATGTAGAGGAGGCAGACGCTGAACAGGACCCAGACCATGCGGCCCATATCCATCGGCCGCGGCCTGAAAGCCTTGCCGGTGATGGTGGCGAAGCTGCCGCGGGCGATGACGCGGCGGTAGAAGGTCAGCATGCCGAACATGACGACGAACAAGGCGAGTCCCATCGCCGAGGCGCGGCCGTAGGCCGGCGGATAGGAGAGCGTCGAATCCCAGATCGCCGTAGTGATGACGTAGATGCGGCCGGGGATGCCGAGCACCAGCGCGGCGGCGAACGAGCCCAGCATCTCGGCGAAGACGAACAGCGAGGCGCCCAGCACGCCGGGCATGACCAGCGGCAGAGTCACCGTCAGGGTCGTGCGCAGCTTGGAGGCGCCCATCACCCGCGCGGACTCCTCGAGCGCCGGATCCATCGACTTCATCGAGGCCGCGATCATCACGAAAGCCACGGTGCCTTCGAACAGGGCCATCACCCAGGCGATGCCGAAATAGGTGTAGACGTCGACGAGGTCGCCGCCGCCCCCTGCCCCTTTCCAGAGCTGGTTGACGAAGCCGCTCTTGGGCCCGGCGATGACGGCCCAGGCCAGCGCGCCGACCAGCGGCGTCATGTAATAGGGCAGCTCCATCAACCGCTCGAGCTTGTCGCGCCAGGGCACGTTGGTGCGCGTCAGGATCCAGGCCAGCGTAAAGCCGATCACGATCGCCATCACGGTGGCCATCACCGCGATGATCACCGTGTTGACCAGGACGTTGACGTCCTCCTCGAGGATCGCGAGGTAGTTCGCGATGCCGTAGGCCTCGGGCGGGAACGACATCGGATCGCCGATGTTCAACGATTCCCCGACCAGGAACACCATCGGCAGGATGACGAGGAAGCCCACGACCAGCAGGATGACAAGCGTGATGATCGCCTGCCAGTTACGGCGCGGCCGCAGGGCCTCCGCGGTCAGCAGCGTCAAGGCCGGCTCAGCGCCGCGCGCCGACGATGCGGTCCCATTCCTTGGCGAACTCCGGACGGTCCTTCTCGAAGGCGTTCCAGTCGGCCGGGATGAGCAGCTTCATGTCCTTGAGCGGCACGCTGCCGGCCGGCGCCGGCACGTCCTCGCGCGGCGAGTGCAGCAGCAGCGCCTCGGCGAGTGCCTGCTGGCCCACCGGTGAGAGGAACCAGTCCATGAACAGCTGCGCGGCGTTGGGATGCGGGCCGTCGGCCACGATGCCGTAGGTCTCCGACACCGCCGGCACGCCGGTCTCGGGGAAGACGAAGGCGAGCGGCGCGCCCTTGGCCTTGAACTCGATGTAGCCCGAGTACTGCGCGCCCATGATGACCTTGTCCTGACCGTCGACCAGGCGGCCGTATTGCTGGACGTAGGAATCGAAGGCGCGCGGCTTCTGCTCGGCGAACCTCTTGAAGTAGTCCTTGGCGAGGATCGGCTTCAGCATGTACCACACGCCGTGCTGCAGGCCTGAGTTCGAGACCTTGACGTTGATGCCGTCCTTGAGCTTCGGATCGAGCAGGTCTTCCCACTTCTTGGGAGCGTCGGCCTCCGCCACGTTCTTGGGATTGTAGGCGATGCCGCCCATGATGACCGAACCCCAGGTCCAGAAGCCCTCGGGCGTGCTCTTGTACTCGGGCTTGAAGGCGGCCATCTCGGGCGAGATGTACTGGGTGAAGCCGCCGCGCTTCTGGAAGTCGAGGATCATGCCCATGTCGGAGATCTGGATGACGTCGACCAGGTAGGACTTGGCTTGGCGCTCGGACAGGACCTTGGCGTAGAGGGCGCCGGCCTGCAGGCGGACGTAGTTGGTCTTGATCTTGGGGAACACCTTGTTGAAGGACGCCAACAGCTTGGCCTGGCCCTGCTCGGGATCGGTCGAATAGAGCACGAAATTGCCCTCGGCCTCGGCCTTGGCGACGTCGGCGCAGGTCTTGAAACCCTCCAGCTGGCGGGGCTTGTCGCAGAGCTTGGCGTCGGCCATGGCAGGCGACCACGCGGCCCAGGCGACGGCGCACAAGGCGACACTCGCAGCGGCGAACAATTTCATTGAACTCCTCCCTTCACACACGTTGCAATGAAGGTAACGGCCACAGCCGGGAGGTTCAATCGCCGTGTTCCGCCGCCCGCTCGAGCGCATGGCCCGTGTTGATAAAATGCTGTCGAGCGCGGCTCTACCGGAGCCGGTTAGCTTGCGGACATTTTCACGACCACCTTGATCGCGTCCTCGATCCGCTCGCGTGCGTACTTGATGGCGGTCGGCACTTCGGGAAGGCCGAATGTGTGGGTGTGGATCAGCTTGGCGTCGAAACGCTTCTGGGCCATCAGCGCCGCCGCCCGGTGCGTCGCGCTTTTTCCTTCGCCGCGGATGCCGAACACGTAGATGTTGTTGCGCACGAGATAGGCGAGATCGACCGGCACGGGCTCGGCGGGAAAGGCGGCGAGGCAGATGCGGCCACCCCGGTTCACCATCCGGGCGGCTTCGTTCAGCGCATTGGGCGCACCCGAGCACTCCAACACATAGTGAACGCCCTTTCCATTGGTGAGGCGCTGGACCGCAGCGACGGCATCCTCCTTCGTGACGTCGATCACATGGTCGGCGCCCAGCCGCTTGCCCATCTCGAGCCGGCGCTCGCGCGTGCCGGTCAGGATCACCGGCGAGGCACCCAGCGCCTTGGCGACGCCCACGCCCATCAGGCCGATCGGCCCGGGACCGAGCACGACGACGGGCTCGCCGGCGATGATGCCGCCCATGACGTCGAGGCCATACATCGCGGTTCCCGCCGTGACGACCAGCGTCGCCTCCTCGTCGGACATGTCGTCGGGGACATGGACCATGGTGTTGACGCTGTTGACGGCGTATTCGGCAAAGCCGCCGTCCGTGCTGAAGCCGTTGGCGCGGTGCCCCTTCTCGCGGAAGC
>DATHNU010000116.1:0-6000 GCA_035485695.1 Reyranella sp.
GCAGGAGGTCTTCGCGAACTGCGCCGTGGCGACCGGTCTGCAAACACGCGGCATGGTCGTTTGCATCGGCGGCCAGGTCACGATGGACGAACTGCAGAAGTGCCTGAACGTGACGGTCGCCCGAGACAGGTGCTTCGGCGATGCCGACGACGTCACGCAGCTTGCCTGTGAGGCATGGCGGGGCATGGGTACGGAGTCCGTCCCGAACCCGCCGCCGCAGGTCTTTGGCGGAGCAAGGTCGGCCTTTCACCATCCCGGCCGCCTGGCGGCGGGTCCGAATTCGGCCGTCGACAATCCCGGAGAGCTTGCCGGCGGCGCCAATGCGGTTGCCCGAAACCCCGATCAGGTCCCGGGCAGCAGGCCGTCACTGTCCCCCAAGACACTTGCAGCTCGCTTCTAGGCGGTCGCTTCCAGATTGACGCGCGCCCGTGAGCGCGGGGAAGCTGCGGCGATGTTGGAAGTCGCGCTGCTGCCGCTCTCGCCGGCGGTCGAACCCGCGGTGCTCGCGCTCAACAATGCGCATGCCGCAGAGCTGTCGTGGCTTGATCGCGATCGGCTGACACTGCTGCTCCGGCAGGCCTTCCACGCCCGCCGGATCGGCGAGGTCGACGGCTTCCTGCTGGCATTTGACCAGAGCGCTGCGTATGACAGCCCGAATTACCTGTGGTTTCGCCAACGCTATCGACGGTTCGTCTATGTCGATCGCGTCGTCGTGGCACCCGCCGCACGGGGGCGGGGCTACGCGGGCCTGCTGTACGCCGATCTGTTCGACCGCGCCGGCGGGGCCGGACACGATGTCGTCGTCTGCGAGGTCAACCGCGATCCGCCGAATCCAGCCTCGGATGCCTTCCATGCAAGGCAGGGCTTTGCCGAAATGGGCCAGGCCACGATCCACCACGGGAGCAAGACGGTCCGCTATCTCGCCCGCGTGATCGAACCCCAGGCGATGCAACCGACCCGGTGCGGGCCCGTTTGCCCACCGGGGTAATTGACTGGGAGTTACCGAAATGAAGCTCTTTCCAATGGAAATGAAGCTCTTTCCAATGATTGTCGCTCTGGCCGTCGTGGTCTCCGTGACGGCGTGCGAATACAAGGAGCAGAGGACCGTTCAGCAGCCCGCGCCCGCTCCAGCAACGGTGGTGGCAACCCCAGCGCCCCCGGGTTCTGTCGTCTATACGCCGCCGGCTCCGGCGACGACGACCGTCTATCGCTGATCCTTCGTTCTTGAGCGAAGCGAGGGCAAAATCCCTCGCTTCGCCTTGAACGATTTCTCTCTAGTATTTGATCTCCACGCTTCGATTGGCCGGCTCACTTACGCCGTCGGCAATCGTGGGAAGCGGGTTGCCATTCCTCGGGACGACGACGATCGAACGGGCCGGAACGCCGTCGCGCACCAGCTCATTCTTTACCGCGGCCGCATAGTCGGCGCGACCGACCACGCGAACGAGGCCAGCGGCCTTGTCCGCATCCGTGGCCGCCCGGCGAACCGTTTCGCCGGCGACGGGCGACAACTGGCCGGTGCCCTTGTCAAAGAAGACCACGTAGCCCGGCCGTTCGCTTGCGTACGCGTAGGCCACGTTCGTTTGGGCCATCGATGCCTGGAACGGTGCTGCGACCAGGCCGCCCAGCAGGATCGCGCCGATGTGCAATTTCTTCATGTTAAGCCTCCTTTGGCTTGTGTCAGAAGTAACGCCTGACCGGCTGGGAAAGTTTCCCGATAAGTGGACGCTAGCGCCCCGATGTCGCCACATTGCCGCCCCGTCACGCCACAGTTAGGCGCGCCGCGATCAAGCTTCGAGCCGATGGCGCTTGATCGCCTCTTCGTTCCACGCGATGCCGCTGCCGGGTCGATCGGGAATAATGAGATGACCGGCCTCGAGCTTGAAGGGCTCGGCCAGGATGGGATCCGCCCAGTCCTGCCACTCAAGCCAGTGCGCCGTCTCGGTGACCCGCATGAGATGCGCCGAGACTTCGGGATAGAGGTGGGTCGACATCTCGATGCCGGCCGCGCCGGCGATGGCGGCGGCGCGCAGCCAGCCGGTCACGCCGCCGATCCGCATCAGGTCGGGCATCATGTATTTGCCGGCGCTGGCCTGGACCGCCTGGAAAAGTGCGCGGGGGCCGTAGAAGTTCTCGCCAAGCTGGATGGGCGTCTTGAGCTCGCGCGTGAGCTGGCTGTAGCCGGCGATATTGTCGTAGGCGATCGGCTCCTCGAGCCAGTAAAGACCCTGGTCGTCGAGGGCATGGCAGCGGTGCAGCGCATCGCCCAGGCTGAGGCCTTGATTGAAGTCGACCATCAGCTTGACGTCGGCGCCGACCGCCTCGCGCACCACGCGGATCGCCTCGATGTCGTCGGCCAGGCGGTCCCGCCCGAGACGGAGCTTTAGCCCTTTGAAGCCACCCTCAGCCACCAGAGCAGCCGCTTCCCGTCCAAGCTTGTCGATCGCGATCAGCCACAGGCCGTTGCTGTTGTAGGCCTGCACGGGCGCCGGCGAACCGCCGAGCAGGCGGACGAGCGGCAGGTCGGCCGCCTTGGCCAGCGCATCCCACACCGCCATGTCGAGGCCGGCGACGGCGATCAGCGACATGCCTTCGAGGCCGACCAGGCCGAGTGAGGCACGGCCGGCGCGGAAGGCGTCGAACGGCGCGATCGGCTTGTCTCGGGCCGCCTCCGCGAGGTCGCGGATCGCGGGGACGATGTATTTCATCGATTGCTTCAGATAGGGCTCGAGATAGCTCCGGCCGACGATGCCCTCATGGGTGTAAAGATCGATCAGCACCATGGGCCATTGATCGAACAGTCCAACTTTGGAGACCACCGGCCGCTTGAGCGGCAGCAGGACGGCGCGGACATCGACACTCTTCAGTGTCAGCTTGTTGGTCGACATGGCGTGCTCCTGGGTACCGTTGTTGCGCCGGAACCGCGGCAGGACGCAGCAGCAGGATGGCGGCCGCGCTGCAGCGGATCATGTGCAGAGATATAAAGTATCCCATTGATGGACAGGCACGGAATACGCCTGATCCATTGCGGGCAGGGACACTCTCGTCCGCGACGGCGTGCCGGCGCCGGCGATCACCGTCATCGGCAAGGGTGAGAGCCACCTCTTGGTGCCGGCCGGCAACAATGTGCGCGCGCCACAGAATCGCCGCGTCGAGATCGTCATCCAGTAGGACTGGAGCTTCGCAACGGAAAAGGCGGCCCACGGGCCGCCTTTTTGTTGGCTGTGCTTCCGATCTGAACGCGCTGGCCATCCGGGAAATCTCGGATAAGGTCACCGCGCATGGACAATCAGGCGCCTCAGTCGACGGTTCTGGACGGCACCATCCTCGAATGGCTGTCCAACAAAGCGTTGCAGGATTCCGAACCGGGCACGCTCTATGGTGAGCTGTGCCAGCGCCTGCGCGGCGTCGGCCTGCCGATCCTGCGTGGCCAGGTCGCCTTCCGGATCCTCCATCCGCTCTACGACGCCAGCACTGTGAACTGGGACGCCGAAAGAGGCGCCGTGGTCGAGCTCTACAAGCCTGACGACAGTACCGGGCACGAGCGGTTCATGCGCAGCCCGCTCGGCCATGCGCTGGCGCATCGCCTGCCCATGCTGCGGCGCCGGCTGACCGGCGAGACCGCGCTCCTCGACTTCGAGTCTCTCGAGCAGATGCGTGCGGCGGGCGGCACCGACTATGTCGTGTTCGTGGTGGGCTTCGACCGGGCGTCGCAGAACGGCATCCTCTGTTCCTGGCTTGGCGATCGGCCCGCTGGCTTCGCCGACGGCGAGATCGCCGAGCTGCAGCGCATCACCCGCGAGCTCGCCATTGCGCTCAAATCCAAGCTCGAGCGCAGCGTCGCGCAGAATGTCGCCCACGCCTATCTCGGCAAGCGTGCTGGCCAGGCGGTGCTGAACGGCCTGATCCGGCGAGGTGACGGCGAGAAGATCACGGCGGCGCTATGGTACAGCGATCTGCGCCAATCGACGGCACTCGCAGATCGCTTGCCCGCCGAGGCGTTCCTCAAGCTGCTCGGCCGCTATTTCGAGATGACCGCGTCGGCGGTGCTCGATCACGGCGGCGAGGTCGTCTCGCTGCTGGGCGATGCGGTGCTTGGCCTGTTCCGCGTCGAAGGCGCACCGGAGGAGGCGTGCGGCCGCGCGCTCGCCGCCGCCCACGAGGCGCGCCGGCGCCTCGGCGCGCAGGTGGCGTCGGTTGACGAGCCGCTCGACTTCGGCATCTCGCTGCATCTGGGGCAGGTCATTTACGGCAATGTCGGCGTGCCCGAGCGCCTGCAGTTCACCCTGGTCGGCTCGGCGGTCAACGAGGTCGTCCGGGTGCAGGATCTGACCAAGCAGCTCTGCTATCCATTGCTTGCTACCGCGTCTTTCGCCCACGCCGCAGCGGGTGCCTGGCATCCGCTCGGCGAGCATGTCCTGCGCGGCTTCGAGACGCCGACGCCCATCCTGACATGTTGAAGTAGACCGAACGGGCAGAGAAAACGGAGATGCCGCCCCTCGAGCTCGCCGTGCGGTCCGCAACAGTGGCGATCCTCCTGCTGACGGGCATCGTCATCCTGCGCGATCGGCGGCACCGGGAGACGGGGCCGTATGGCGGGCTGCTGGCGCTCAGCGTCGCTGCCGATTCGATCGTGACGATCGTGGGCTACCCATTGCCCGCCTGGCTGTGGCCCCTGCAACTGATTGCGGCGGGCACGGCCGCGCTGTTGTGGATCTGGACGGGAGCGGTGTTCGTCGACGACTACCGTCCCTCGTGGCGCGACGCCGTGGCCTGGGCGGTGTTGCCCGCCATGGGCGCGTATGGCCTCTATGCCTGGCGGCCCTGGATCGGCTCAGTGGAGAGGGCGCTGGCCCTGCTGTTCATCCTGCTGGCCGCCTGGCGCATCGTGGCGGGCCTGCGGGGCGATCTCGTGGAGCGCCGCCGCCGCCTGCGTCCGCTGCTGGCGGCCCTGGCCGTGCTCTATGCCGGCGGCATTCTCCTTGTGAATATGCTGGGCGGAACGGGACCCATGGGCGCCTCCGGCCGGATCGTCGACGCCGCCCTATTGGCGGCGCTTGCGTCGGCCTTTGCCCTGTTCACGATGCGGGGCGATCGCTCGCCGTTCGCGCAAGCCGCGGAGGCAAGCCGGCCGGATCCGGACACGGCCGCCCGACCGTCTGCTGCCATCTACGATCAGGAAGACGCCCTGTTGGCGCGGCTGCGCCAGCTCATGGAGGAGGAGAGGGTCTATCGCCGGGAAGGCTTCGGCGTGAGCGCGCTGGTCGCGGCCCTTGATGTGCCCGAATACCGCGTGCGCCGGCTGATCAACCAGCGGCTGGGCCATCGCAATTTCAGCAGTTTCGTCAACGGCTACCGGCTGGCGGAAGCGACGGCGGCGCTCGCCGATCCCGCCCAGGCGGACGTGCCCATCCTGACCATCGCTCTCGATACCGGCTTCCAGTCCATCGGACCCTTCAATCGGGCCTTCAAGGCGCATACGGGCATGACGCCGACGGCCTACCGCAAGCAGGCCGATTCCCGCATGCAGGGGCCGATTCAGGGAATCGGCCAGTCGACGACCGAAATCGGCAAGACCTGACGGAGGCCGCGCCGCACTCTCGGCGCGCTGTTGCCGCTCCGAAAGGGATTCCCGTGACCCTGACCACCGTTCTCACCTGGTCGCTGCCCGCCGTGATCGTCCTGGCCACCGTCGAAGGCCTGATCCTGACCTTTGTCGCGCGGCGCGCTTATAACTGGCAGTCTTGGGCGGCCTCGGCCACGGATGCCCTGGTGCGGGAGTATCTGGTTTACGCCTTTGTGGCGGTCAGCCTGGTCGGTCCGCTCATCGAGCTCGCCTGGCGGCATCGCTTGACCACCATCCCTCTGAGCGGCCTGGCCAGCTTTGCCGTCCTCTTCGTAGGACAGGAGTTTTGCTATTACTGGTTCCACCGCGCTGCACACCGGGTGCGCTGGTTCTGGGCCACGCATGCGGTCCATCATTCGCCCAACGAGTTCAAC
>DATHNU010000117.1:0-2387 GCA_035485695.1 Reyranella sp.
ACGTTCATGGCGTTGCCGTAGCCGTGGTCGCCGTCGGCCAGTACCAGCAGCTCGGGCGCCGCGCCATGCACCATCTGGAAGGAGTCGAACATCTCGCCGAACGACAACAGGTCGAGGTCGGGGCCGCCCAGCCGGCTTGCCGCCACACAGGAGCCGGACAAAAACGCAGTCTCAAAGCCTGCGGCATGGGTGAGCTTGGCGGACACCATCCCACACCGCCGGCATCACGACAAAACCGGGCTTGGCCAACAGGGCACGCAGGCGATCGGGACAATTCATGACGATATCCTTCCAATGATGCGACTTGTCAGAGCATCGGTTCGAACTGGCAGTGCACCAGCAGTTCCGAGACCGAGGCGTTGTTGGGCAGTCGCAGGACGGTGTCGACCAGTTCGGCAAGGTCGCCCGGCTGCGTCATCTCATGACGCGGGATTTCGGTTTCGTTGGCAGTCATGTCGGTCGCGACATAACCGGGACAGATCACGGTCGCCCGGATGCCGAAATCGCGCCCTTCGCGCCGCACACCGTGCGTAAGCGCCACGACAGCGAACTTGGTCATGGCATAGCCGACGTTCGAGCCGACACGCTTGCCCGCAAGCGACCCCAGGTTGACCACGCGCCCGTGCCCGCACTTTGCAAGATGCGGCAGGGCCGCCCGGATCACGCGCAGCGGCCCTTTGACGTTGACCCGCCACATCTCGTCCAGCAGATTCTCGTCTTCGTCCTGGACGCGCACCTTCGGATTGAGCCCGGCTGCGTTGACGATGGCGTCGACGTGCCCGAAGCGCTCGACCGTCGCTGCAACCCAGGCCTCGGCCGAGCCCATCTCCTCGGCGTCATAACGATGCGTCACCAGGCGCTCGGCGGCGGCGAGCTTCGCCGGCTGGCGCAGTCCGGCGGAGACGGAAAAGCCCGACGACAGGAGGCGATCGACGACAGCCCGCCCGATCCCGCGCGAGGCTCCCGACACCATCACGACGCGTCCCTCTGCCGCCAACATGCTTTCCCTCCCGCGAAGGCGCGCAGACTAGGAAGATGCCGGCGCAGCGACCAACACCGTCTCGATCTGAGGTCATAAACTTTGCCTATGGCCGGCAGTTGGCTGCGCTATGATGAGGTTTCGGTGAGCAGCATTCGATGGACACACGCCGGCTGAAGTCATTCCTCAAGATCGTCGATACCGGCAGCCTCACGCGGGCGGCGGCGGCGCTCAACATCGCGCAGCCGGCCTTAAGCCAGCAGCTGCAGAGCCTGGAAGCCCACTTTCGCCAGAAGCTCTTGATCAGGAGCCAGCAGGGTGTCACACCGACCGAGGCCGGCCGTGTGCTCTATCGACACGCCCAGGCGATCCTGAAGCAGTTCGAACAGGCGGAAGCCGACGTAAAGCGCTCCTCGACGTCGTTGTCAGGCCATGTGTCGGTCGGTCTCGCGCCGTATAGCGCCGGCGGAACGCTGTCGCTGGCGCTCCTCAAGGCGGCGCGCGAGACGCATCCCGACATCATGCTTCACATCGTCGAGGGTTTCGCCGTCGCCTTCAGCGAGCTGATCATGAACGGCCGGATCGACATGGCGGTCATGCAGGGTGCCGGCCCGATGCGCGGGGTGAGCTTCCAGCCGCTGCTGGTCGAGGAATTCTTCCTGGTCACGCCGATCGAGGTGGCCTTCCCCGGCGCGGCACAGAGCGCCATTCCGCTAGCCGATCTCGTCGGCATCCCGCTGATGCTGCCGAGCAAGCTCAACTTCGTACGCCGGGCCGTCGACGCGGCGTTCGCCAGCATCCATCAATCGCCCAACATCGTCGCCGAAGTGGAATCACTGGGCACGCTGCGCGACGCCGTGGCCGAAGGCACCGGCTCCACCATCCTGCCGTGGTCGGTGGCCTGCCAGATAGCCACGCCCTCACGCTCGGTGATCCGGGCGATCTCAAGTCCCACGATCGAGGAGACCGTTTCGGTCTGCATCTCCGACCAGATGCCGCTTTCCGAGGCGGCGGTCGCCATTCGCAACGTCCTGCTGGAAATCGCTCTGACGGCGGCGCGGTCGGGCCGCTGGCAGGCGCCAAAGGAGGCCACGGGGTAACGCCAGCGGGTCCTCCGACGCCATCGCCGGCTCTTATGAGGCCAGAAAGATTCGGTTCTGTTCAATCCTGGGCAGCGTCCCTAGCTTGGCTGCGGCGTCTTCGATGCACCGAGGGAAGGAAGCGAATTGGGCTTTGCCGACTACCGCGTCGCGCTCGTGACCGGCGCATCATCCGGCATCGGCGCGGCGACCGTGCGGCGGTTGCGTGCCGAAGGACTGGAAGTGCATGCCATGGCACGCGACCCCGACCGCCTTGCCGATCTCGCCATGGCGACCGGCTGCGTTCCCCATGCGATCGACGTGCGGGC
>DATHNU010000118.1:0-5328 GCA_035485695.1 Reyranella sp.
CCACGGTCGAATAGTTCGAGCGCGCGATCAGGTGGTTGATGACCTCGGTGTCGGTGGTCGACTGGAACAGGCAGCCCATCCGCACCAGCTCCTTGCGCAGCAGGTAGGCGTTGGTGAGGTTGCCGTTGTGGGCGAGGGCCAGGCCGCCGAAGTCGAAATCGGCGAAAATCGGCTGGATGTTGCGGTCGGACGAGCCGCCGGTCGTGGCGTAGCGGTTGTGGCCGATCGCCGAGTAGCCCTTGAGCTTGGCCATGACCGACGTCGCGCCGAAGATGTCGCCGACCAGGCCCGCCGCGCGGTGATTGTGGAAATGTCGGCCGTCGAAAGTGACGATGCCGGATGCCTCCTGGCCGCGATGCTGCAGGGCATGCAGGCCGAGCGCGGTATGGGCGGCGGCATCGGCGGTCCCGTAGATGCCGAACAACGCACATTCCTCGTGAAACTTGTCGAGGTCGTCGTCGGAGCGTTTGGGGGTGCTTGGCACGGCGGGGTTATATCTGGGGTCCGCCGGCCGCGCATCAAGGATATCTCACTGCGGCGGTTTGGGCGCGTCCGGCGGCTTGGGCACGTCCTGCGGCGGTTTGTCGGCCGGTGACGGCACGGGATCCGGCGACGATGGCTGGGAACTCGAGCCGGTATCGGTGCTGCCGCGTCCCGACAGGCGGGTGCGGAAGCCCGGCGGCAGGTACGGTTCGACGAAATTGGCCATATCCTTGATCAGCGGGAAGGTGGCGCCGCCTTCGACCGCCGGCGGCAGCTGGCGGGGCCCGAGATAACCGTAGAACAGGAAGGCCGTGCCGATCGCCACCCAGGCGCACAGCACGCCGAAGCCGCCGCCCAGGATGCGGTCGGGCTTGCCCAGCGGTCCCGACCTGACTGAGCGCGACAGCGCGTTGGTCAGCATGACCAGCACGATCAGGGCGGCGACGAAGACCGCCAGCATGGACAGGAAATAGGCAAGCTCGGTGCTGCCGACGAGCTGCTCGACCTCGGGCTGGATCACCTTGGCGTAACGCCACGCCAGCCAGCCGGCGGCGATCCAGGAGGCGATGAACAGGACGGCATGGGCAAAGCCGGCTGACATGCCGATCAGCGCGCCGAAGATGGCCACGGCGATGACGGCGACGTCGAATACGGTGATTCCGAGCTTCTCCATCCCCCCAGTACTCTCCGTCTACGCTTCCAAGACCTACTCGCGCCCGCGATCCGAAGAACCCTCGCGGCGCGGCCGCTTGAGGGGCCGATTGGCCGGCTGAAATCGCGCCACAAGGTCGGCCAGATGCTCGATTTCGTCAATGGCGATGCCTTCCGGCGCGCGCGGCGTCGGACCCGAACCGGCGTGGCCGCGCGGCACCAGGGCGCTGCGGAAACCGAGCTTGGCCGCTTCGCGCAGCCGCGCCTCGCGCTGGCTCACGGGCCGGACCTCGCCGCCCAGCCCGATCTCGCCGAACACCACCATTTCGGCCGGCACCGCCTCGTCAGCTAGCGATGATACGACAGCCGCCGCCACGGCAAGGTCGGCCGCCGGCTCGCTGATGCGAAGGCCACCCGCCACGTTGAGATAGACGTCGTTGGCGCCGACGGCGACGCCGCAGCGTGTCTCGAGCACGGCCAGCACCATGGCCAGCCGGTTGGTGTCCCAGCCGACCACGGCATGGCGCGGCGTGGCGAAGGAGGAGGGCGCGACCAGGGCCTGGATCTCGACCAGCAGCGGTCGCGTGCCCTCGATGCCGGCGAACACGCAGGCGCCCGAGACGCGGCCGCGCCGATCGCCCAGGAACAGCGCCGAGGGGTTGGCGACATCGGAGAGGCCGCGATCGGACATCTCGAACACGCCGATCTCGTCGGTCGGCCCGAAGCGGTTCTTGACGGTGCGCAGGATGCGGAACTGATGGCCGCGCTCGCCTTCGAAATAGAGCACCGTGTCGACCATGTGCTCGAGCACACGGGGGCCGGCGATGGCGCCGTCCTTGGTGACGTGGCCGACCAGCAGCACGGCGATGCCGCGGCGCTTGGCAAGCTCGACCAGGGCCTGCGCCGAGGCCCGCACCTGGGTCACCGTTCCGGGCGTGCTGTCGACCGTGTCGAGCCACATGGTCTGGATGGAATCGATCACCGCCACCCTGGGCGCATCGGGCCGCTCCAGGGTCGCCACGATGTCGCGCACCGAGGTCGCCGCGCTGAGCTGGACCGCCGCATCGCCGACGCCCAGCCGTTCGGCGCGCAGCCGCACCTGGTCGAGCGCCTCTTCGCCGGAGATATAGGCGCAGGACGTATGCTGGCGCGCCAGCGCCGCCGCGACCTGCAGCAGCAGGGTCGATTTGCCGATGCCCGGATCGCCGCCGATCAGCAGGGCCGAGCCCACCACCAGGCCGCCGCCGCACACGCGATCGAACTCGGTGATGCCGCTCCTGTAGCGAGGCGGCTGCGGCGTCGTTCCGGTGAGGCCGGCGAACTCGAGCGCGCGGCCCTTTCCGCCGCGCGCCAGCCCGCCGCCGGCCGGTCCGGGGGCGGGCGCCGCTTCCTCGACGATGGTGTTCCACTCGCCGCAGGACTCGCAGCGGCCGCTCCATTTGCTCGTCACCGCGCCGCACGACTGGCAGACGAAGCGCTTGATCGGGCGGGCCATCAGTGCAGCTCGCGCTTGCTGAGGCACCAGCCGTTGCCGTGCAGCCAGCAGGTTTCGTCCCTGGCGTGGAGGTCGCGCCGCAAGCTGCGCACCAACCTCTGTCCGGCCTCGTCGTTCAACGCCTCGCGCAGCGCCGCCAGATCCTCGTCGTTGCGGGCGCCCGCGCAGGAATAGAAAGCCGCCCATCCGGCCGAGCACGCCGCCAGCTCCTTGCCGCGACGGTCGAGCCGCAACATGAAGCCGCCGCGGAACGTCTCGGGCGTCAGCGGCAGGAGCAGTCGTCCGCCGTCGGCCAGTGCATCGAGCCACCAGGCCAGCGGGCCGGTTGCGCCCGCGAAGGCCACGATCACGTCCCACTGCCCCTCGATCGGCACGCTGGCATCGGCGCAGCGAACCTGCGCGTTGGGCCAGCCCTCGAGATTGCGCCGGGCGATCTCGGCCAGGCTTTCGTCGATCTCGAGTGCATCGACGCGCCCGCTGGGCCCGACGATCTCGGCCATGATCGCCGTGTAGTAGCCCGACCCGACGCCGATCTGCAGCACGCGCTCGCTCAGGCGCACGCCGATGCGGTCCAGATGGAAAGCCCATAACGACGGCTGGCCGATGTTGAGCCGCCGCTCTTCATCCAGTGCGATCAGGACGTTGTGATAGAGCCAATGCGGCTCGGCGTCGGGCGTGCTCCAGTAGCCATCGCCCTCGTGCAGGATGCGCCACGGTCCGGGGCCGGCAAAGCGCTCCCGCGGCACGGCGGCGAACGCTTCGATGAGGGTCTCGGATCCGACGTGGCTTACCACGCGCAACTCCTCGGCGAAGTGAAGCCGCGCCTCGTCGGAACTGGGGGGCCACGCCATGGTCAGAGTTTCCGGACCTGCATCTGGATCGGCCCTTCGGCGCGGCCGTGGATGAACTGGTCCACGTACGCGTTGCCCGAGTGGTCGATGTCGGCGACCGGGCCCTGCCAGACCAGGCGGCCCTCGTGAAGCATGCCGATGCGGTGGCCGATCTTGCGCGCGCTCGCCATGTCGTGGGTGATCGACACGGCGGTGGCGCCGAGGGCGCTGACGCATTTCACGATCAGGTCGTTGATGACATCGGCCATGATCGGATCGAGACCGGTGGTCGGCTCGTCGAAGAAAATGATCTCGGGCTCGCGGGCGATGGCGCGTGCCAGCGCCACGCGCTTCTGCATGCCGCCGCTCAGCTCCGAGGGGAACAGCTCGCCGATCTCGGGTCCCAGCCCGACATTGCCGAGCTTGGCGATCGCCACGTCGCGCGCCTTGTCGGTCGCCATGCCGTCGCTCTGGATCGGGCCGAAGGCCACATTCTCCCAGACCCGCAACGAATCGAACAGCGCGCCGCCCTGGAACAGCATGCCGAACTTGCGCATGACCTGGCTGCGGCCGTGATCGCCGAGATCAACCGTCTCCACGCCGTCGATCTTGATCGAGCCGTCGTCGGGCTGCATGAGGCCCAGGATGCATTTCAGCAGCACCGACTTGCCGGTGCCCGAGCCGCCGATCACCACCATCGATTCGCCCGGCGTGACCTCGAGGTCGATGCCCTGCAGCACCTTCTTGGGCCCGAAGGCCTTGGTGACGCCGCGCAGCGAGATCTTCGAGGGAACCATCAGAGCGCGAAGAAGGCTTCGGTGATGAAGTAGTTGAAGGTCAGGATCAGCATCGACGCCGAAACCACCGCGCTGGTCGTCGCCATGCCGACGCCCTGGGCGCCGCCCTTCGACGTGTAGCCGTGATAGCAGCCCATCAGCGCGATCAGGAACCCGAACACCGCGGCCTTCACCAGGCCCGAGAAGACGTCCTGGAACTGCAGGAAATCGAACGTGTTGCGAAGGTAAGCGGCGTCGTTGAAATCGAGCTTGTAGACGCCCACCAGGAAGCCGCCCAGCACGCCGATGATATCGGCGAGCAGCACCAGGATCGGCAGCGTGATGACGGCCGCGATCAGGCGCGGCACCACCAGATACTTGTACGGGTTGGTCGAGAGCGTGGTGAGCGCATCGATCTGCTCGGTGACCCGCATGGTGCCGATCTCGGCCGCCATCGCGGCGCCCACCCGGCCGGCCACCATGAGCGCCGCCAGCACCGGGCCGAGCTCGCGGGTCAGCGATACCACGACGATGTTCGGGATGGCCGATTCGGCCGAGAAGCGGGCGAAGCCGGTATAGCTCTGCAGCGCCAGCACCATGCCGGTGAAGATCGCCGTCAGGCCGACCACGGGCAGCGAGTAGTAGCCGATCTCCATGATCTGATGGACGATCTGCTTGCGATACCACGGCGGGCGCAGCGCACACCGGATGGCCTGCAGGGCGAAGGCCGAGACCGAGCCGATGGCCTCGAGGAAGGCGAGCGTCACGCGCCCGAGCAGGGTGACAAGCGGTACGCTCACTGGTGGGTCTCCGGGCGGTCGACATAGGTGCGCGCGTAGCGCCGGCCGAGCGCGGTCATGACTTCATAGGCGTTGGTGCGTGCGTGCTCGGCGAGGTCGTCGGGCGCCAGGTCGGGGCCCAGCACCTCGACCGTCGCGCCCGGCTCGGACTCCGCCTCGGGCACTTCGGTCACGTCGATCGTCGCGAGATCCATCGAGATACGGCCAATCACGGGCACACGATGCCCGGCGAGATGCACATGGGTGCGGTTGATGAGGGTACGGAAGTAGCCGTCGGCATATCCCAGCGCGAT
>DATHNU010000119.1:0-2478 GCA_035485695.1 Reyranella sp.
CGTGTAGGGTGGCGCCATGACGCCGAAGCAAATCGATTCTTTCTGCAGCACGCTGCCGGCCGCGACGCGGACCGTGCAGTGGGAAGGCGTGGTCGTCTTCAAGGTCGGCGGCAAGATGTTCTGCCTGATCGCGCCGCGCGATCATTCGGTGGGCCGCATCTGCTTCAAGTGCCCGCCGGAGCACTACGAGGCGCTGTCGCGTTCGCCGGGGTTCCGCCCCGCGCCCTACCTGGCGCGTGCCAAGTGGGTAGCGCTCGACGATCCAAGGACCCTGACGGCAGCCGAGACCCGGGCCTACATCAAACGCGCCCATGCCGTGATCGCCGCCGCGCTGCCCAAAAAGAAACAGGCCGCACTCGGCCTGTAAGGGCGCCTGTTGCGGCCGTTGGCGGCCTTTGATAGAAGGCGCCGCCGGCCTCGCCCCGCCCCTGCGGGCGAGGCCGCATTCCATTCATCCAAACCCTGCGGCAAGCCCCGGTAATCCCATGAAAGTTCCCGTCAATTCCATCCGCGCCGGCAATGTCATCGAATACAACGGCAAGCTCTGGGTGGCCTCCAAGGTGCAGCACATCAGCCCGGGCAAGGGCGGCGCGTTCGTGGCCATCGAGGCCAAGGCGCTGCGCGAGGGCAACAAGCTGCAGGAGCGCTTCCGCTCGGGCGAGACCATCGAACGGGTCCATATCGACGAGCGCGACTGCACCTACCTGTTCAAGGACGACAACGCCTACACGTTCATGGACAAGGAAACCTTCGAGCAGCTCACCGTCGGCGCCGACGTCCTCGATGAGGACCAGGCCCGCTTCCTGCAGGACGGCATGGAAGTGGTGGTGTCGCTCTATGAAGGCACGCCGGTCGGCGCCGAGCTGCCCAAGACCGTCGTCCTCGCCGTCACCGAAGCCGATGCCGTCGTGAAGGGCCAGACCGCCTCGTCGTCTTACAAGCCCGCCATCGTCGAGGGCGGCGTGCGCGTCATGGTGCCGCCGCATATCGGCGTGGGCACGCGGCTGGTGATCAACACCGAAGACGGCAGCTACATGGAACGCGCGAAGGACTGATAGCCCAGTGGCCGTCCCCACCGATCGTCGCCCTAATGATCGCACGAGCGATCGCCCGGTAGCACGCGTCGGACGCGCGCCCATGGCGCCGGGCCGCGAGCGCTCGGGACCACCCGAGCGCCGTTCCCTGGCAGTACGCTCGGCCACCATCACGGTGATGATCCGTGCCGCCTTCGCCGCCGCCAAGAACCTCAAGCGCGACTTCGGCGAGGTCGAGCAGCTGCAGGTCTCCGAGAAGGGTCCCGGCGATTTCGTCAGCCACGCCGACATCAAGGCTGAGCGCACGCTGCGCGCCGAACTTTCACGCACACGGCCGGAATATGGCTTCCTGGGCGAAGAAGGCGGCGAGACCAAGGGCGACGGCCGCAACCGCTGGATCGTCGACCCGCTCGACGGCACGACCAACTTCCTGCATGGCGTGCCGCATTTCGCCATCTCGATCGGCCTCGAGCGCGAGGGCGAAATCATCGCCGGTGTCATCTACCAGCCGATCTCCGACGAGCTGTTCTGGGCCGAGAAGGGCAACGGCGCCTTCATCGACACGCCCAACGCCCGCTCGCGCCGCCTGCGCGTGTCGGGCCGCAAGGATCCGGCGCGCGCCCTGGTCGCCACCGGCATCCCACATATCGGCAAGGGCGGCCATGCTGCCTACTTCGCCAAGCTCGCAGCCGTGACCGAGCGCACGGCGGGCATACGCCGCTGGGGCGCTGGCGCACTCGACCTCGCTTTCGTGGCGGCCGGCCGTTACGACGCATTCTTCGAGTTCGGGCTCCAGCCCTGGGATGTCGCGGCCGGCCTTCTGCTGGTACGCGAGGCCGGCGGGGTGATCGGCGACATTTCGGGCAAGCCCTACGAGCTCGGCGGCCCGTCCCTTCTCGCCAGCAATTTCGGCCTACGCGATTCGATGGTGGAAATCCTGTCCAAGGCCTAACGGCGCCCGCCAGGGGCGCCGGTTGAGCGGGGGTCGGCCATTGGCTATTGTCGAGCGGCAAATCCCGTTGAAAGGCAATTGGTTATGCCAACGTCTTCGGCCGCCGTGAGCAGCCTCGCCCTTGCCGTGCTCGGCGTGGGCGCGGTGTCGGCGTTTGCCCAGGGACAGACCGTTGCCGCCGTCGGCGACCCCCAGAATGCCGCCCGCTCGACGGTCACGCTGCCCTCGCCGCCCCCGGGACCGATTGAGAGCCGTCTCTTGACGATCCCTTTGCGCAGTGATGGCCAGCCCATCCCCGAGTCGGCTCCGGCACCGCTGTTTGGCGGACAGCTACCGGTGATAACCGTCATCGATCGCCGGAAGTCCAAGGGAAGCGGGCCTGGAGCACCTGGCACGGGAACGGAAACCGGGCTCGTCATCACGATCAACCCGGCCCCCTTCGGCGCGCCGGCGCCGGAGCCCGACGATCCCTCCGCGCCGCCGCAAAAGACG
>DATHNU010000120.1:0-6656 GCA_035485695.1 Reyranella sp.
CGAGGGCCTCTCGCCCGCGATCTCGATCGAGCAGAAGACGACGTCGCGCAACCCGCGCTCGACGGTCGGCACGGTCACCGAAGTCTACGATTACCTGCGCCTGCTGTTCGCCCGCGTGGGCGTGCCCTACTCGCCGGCGACGGGCCTGCCGATCGAGAGCCAGACCGTGTCGCAGATGGTCGATCGCATCAAGACGATGGCCGAAGGCACGCGGCTCTACCTGATGGCGCCCATCGCGCGCGGCCGCAAGGGCGAGTACCGCAAGGAACTGCAGGATCTGCAGAAGAAGGGATTTCAGCGCGTCAAGATCGACGGCAAGCTCTACGAGATCGCCGAGGCGCCGGCGCTCGACAAGAAATACAAGCACGACATCGACGTGGTGGTGGACCGCATCGTCGTGCGTCCCGATCTCGGCAACCGCTTGGCCGATTCGATCGAGACGGCGCTCACCCTGGCCGAGGGCCTCGCCATCGCCGAGAACGCCGACTCGGGCGAGCGCACCGTGTTCTCCGCGCGCTTCGCCTGCCCCGTCTCGGGCTTCTCCATCGAGGAGATCGAGCCCCGGCTGTTCTCGTTCAACGCCCCGCAGGGCGCCTGCCCGGCCTGCGACGGCCTCGGCGTAAAGATGTTCTTCGATCCGGAGATGGTGGTGCCGGACGACCGGTTGTCGCTCGCCGAGGGCGCGGTCGCGCCATGGGCCGATTCGTCGGGCCAGTATTACATGCAGACCCTGGAGAGCATCGCCAAGCACTTCAAGGTCAAGATGTCGGTGCCGTGGCGCGACCTGCCGAAGAAGGTGCGCGACACGATTCTGTTCGGCAGCGGCGGCGAATCGATCGCCATGCGCTATGACGACGGCATCCGCCAGTACCAGACCACCAAGCCGTTCGAGGGCGTGATCCCGAACCTCGACCGCCGCTGGAAGGAGACCGATTCCTCCTGGGTGCGCGAGGAGCTGGAGCGCTTCCAGCGCGAGAGCAAGTGCGAGACCTGCAACGGCGCCCGCCTCAAGCCCGAGGCGCTGGCCGTCAAGATCGCCGGCCTCAACATCAGCCAGACCACCGAGTTCTCGATCGGCGACGCGGTGAAGTGGTTTCTCGAGCTGGCGCCCAAGCTCACGCCGCAGCAGCGCGAGATCGGCGCGCGTATCCTGAAGGAAATCAACGAGCGGCTGGGCTTCCTCAACAATGTCGGCCTCTCCTACCTGACGCTCAACCGCACCTCCGGCACGCTGTCGGGCGGCGAGAGCCAGCGCATCCGGCTCGCCTCGCAGATCGGCTCGGGCCTGACCGGCGTGCTCTACGTGCTGGACGAGCCGTCGATCGGCCTGCACCAGCGCGACAACGAACGGCTGCTGAAGACGCTCACCCGCCTGCGCGACCTCGGCAACACGGTGCTGGTGGTCGAGCACGACGAGGACGCGATCCGCTCGGCCGACTATCTGGTCGACATGGGACCGGGCGCCGGCGCGCATGGCGGCAACGTCGTCGCCCAGGGCACGCCCGAGGAGGTGATGCGCAACAGCGCCAGCCTCACCGGCCAGTACTTGTCGGGCTTCCGGCAGGTGCCGATCCCGAAAGTGCGCCGCGAGCCGCCGGCGAAAGGCGGCCGCTGGCTGACGATCAAGGGCGCGCGCGAGAACAACCTGCAGAACGTCACGGCCAGCATCCCGCTCGGCACCTTCACCTGCGTCACCGGCGTGTCGGGCAGCGGCAAGAGCACGCTGATCATCGAGACGATGTACAAGGCGCTGGCCAAGAGGCTGAACAATGCGCACGAGCATCCCGGCGTGCATAGCGGGCTCGACGGCGTCGGTCATCTCGACAAGATCGTCGACATCGACCAGTCGCCGATCGGCCGCACGCCGCGCTCCAACCCGGCGACCTACACCGGCGCCTTTTCGCCGATCCGCGACTGGTTCTCGCAACTGCCCGAATCGACCGAGCGCGGCTACAAGCCCGGCCGCTTCTCGTTCAACGTCAAGGGCGGCCGCTGCGAGGCCTGCCAGGGCGACGGTGTCATCAAGATCGAGATGCACTTTTTGCCGGATGTCTACGTCCAGTGCGACGTCTGCAAGGGCAAGCGCTACAATCGCGAGACGCTGGAAATCCACTTCCGCGGCAAGTCGATCGCCGACGTGCTGGAGATGACGGTCGACGAGGGCGTCGAGTTCTTCAAGGCCGTGCCCGTCATCCGCGACAAGCTTCTGACCTTGCAGCAGGTCGGCCTGGGCTACATCCATATCGGCCAGCAGGCGACGACCCTGTCGGGCGGCGAGGCGCAAAGGGTGAAGCTCGCCAAGGAACTGTCGCGCCGCGCCACCGGCCGCACGCTCTACATCCTCGACGAGCCGACCACCGGCCTGCATTTCGAGGACGTGCGCAAGCTTCTGGAAGTGCTGCATCGCCTGGTCGAAGGCGGCAACACCGTGGTGGTGATCGAGCACAATCTCGAAGTCATCAAGACCGCCGACTGGGTGCTCGATCTCGGCCCCGACGGCGGCGCCGGCGGCGGCCGGCTGGTGGCCGAAGGCCCGCCCGAGGAGATCGTGAAGGTGGCCGAGAGCTACACCGGCCAGTACCTCGCCCGCCACCTGCCGCGCAGCGCGGCGGCCAAGAAGCGGGCCTAGAGCAGCCCGATCGCAGGAAACCGCAGGCGATGCGTCTGACCGACTTCAAAGCACTGACCTTCGATTGCTACGGCACGCTGATCGACTGGGAAACCGGGATGATCGAGGCGCTGAGGCCGCTCACCGGCAGGCTGGCCAAGCCGCTGTCGCGCAACGAGGTGCTGGAAGCGCATGCCCGGCACGAATCGGCGCAGCAGGCGCAGACGCCGGGCAAGCTCTATCGCGATCTGCTGGCGATCGTGTATCGGCGGCTGGCCGAGGAATGGGGAGTCTCCGCATCCTGGTCCGAGTGCGCAGCCTACGGCCGGAGCGTTCGCGACTGGCCCGCCTTTGCCGATTCCACCGGTGCGTTGCAGTACCTGAAAAAGCACTACAAGCTGGTCATCCTCTCGAATGTCGACAACGAAAGCTTCAGCTTCAGCAACCAGAAGCTGGGCGTAGAGTTCGACGCCATCTATACGGCCGAGGATATCGGCTCCTACAAGCCCAGCCTCGGCAATTTCGAGTATATGCTGAAGCAGCTGCGGACCCTCGGCGTGAAGGCGGACGAGATCCTGCACACCGCCGAAAGCCTGTTCCACGATCACAAGCCGGCCAACCAGGTCGGGCTGGCATCCTGCTGGATCTATCGTCGGCGCAATGACGAGGGCTTCGGCGCCACCATGAATCCGGGCACGATGCCGCGCTACGATTTCCAGTTCACCAGCCTGTCCGAGCTGGCCCAAGCCCATCGGGGCGAGCAGCGCGCGTAAAGATAGAGAGACGTCTAGGCCCCCGCATAGCGCGCGCGTTGTAGGCCTCGGTCAGCTTGGTCTTTGCCGCATTGCAGAGCTGCGCGGTGGCCATCGGCACGGTCGTCGTGGTTATGGCCTTGTTGTCGGTCGGCGACATGCTCGCGATAGCGACTGGTCGCTCCGCGTCTCCTTCGCCAACCTGGCCGACGACGTCCATGACGATATCGGCCGGGCCGTGCGGGCCGTCGCGCGCGGCCATTTCGAGACCTACAAAGCCACCCAGGCGGCGCTCGCCCCGGCGCGACACCGTCAGATGGTCGGCGCCACCTTGAGGTCGCTCGAACCGGGAGCCTGGCAGAAGGTCAACGTCCCCCGGGTCGTTTGATCCTGTTTGGTGGCGGAAAGCTCGATCGGCCGGCAGACGCTGCCGTCGGCGCGGGTTTCCCTCGGTCCGGCAGGCCTTGCGGTGACGCCGGTCGGCTCGGCATCGATATTTTGCGGCACCACCGTGTAGGAGGTCGTCTCGTCGGTGTTCGAGGCGAAGGCCACGCGCGCAGCATCGAGAAGCCGGTGCCGCTCCTGGTCATCCAACCCCACCCGCGCGCCGCCGCCGATCGGCGCGCCGCCGGTGGGGCCGGCTGTGACGCCGGTGTCCGGGCGTCCGATGGCGACGCTGACTTCCTGAGCTGTGGGACTGTGTCTTTGGCCGCTGCAAGCCGCGACTAGGCAGAGCACGGCCGTGCCGGTTGCGAGGAAGCGCCAGTGGGGAAGGTGTTCCATGCTCGTCGTCAGTGCTCCTTGCCGCCGAATTTCCATTCGTAGTTCACGATGACGCGATAGTCCTGGATCTTCGCCAAGCCGCCGTTCTGGTACTGGTCGAGCAGGGCGGCGCGGCCGCGAATCCATAACGGCCGGAGCCACTTTGGCCAATCGATCACACTGTTGGCAAAAAGATAGTCGAGGGTGAAGTCGTACTCGTTGTTGAGCGAGAGCGGCTGGCGCGTGGCGGCGTCGATCGCGCCGTTGCCAAACGCCACGTTTGTGGTGAGAGCGAAGGCCGGCAGCTTGACCGCCGCCAGGTCGAACTTGATGCCGACCACGGCGGCGCCTTCGTTGGCGCGATCGAAATCCTTGACGATCATGCCGCTGTATCCCGCCCACGTCCCGTAGGGCGAGCGATAGGCAGCGGCACTGCCGGTCTGGGTGTAGAGGGCGCTGAGCGTCACCGGCCCCCACAGCAGGTCGACGTCCACACCGCCGACCCAGGTGCTGAAGGCCTGGCCGGTCAGCCGGTGCAGGCCCGTGCTGCCCTGCACCATGAACTGGCCGCTCAGGCGAAGATCGATGTCGTCGGTCAGGGAGAAGGTCTTGGCGGCGTCGGCGTAGGCGGAGGTGAGGATGTCCGGCACATGGTAGGTCGACAGCCGCGCCTTGAAGCTGTCGTCCGGCGCGAAGGTGAAGCCGAGCAGGCCCATGCCGGCGTTGACGCCTTCGGGAGCGCCTGCAACCTGCGCCATGTTGCGGAACTGCGTCTCGTTGCGCGTCTTCTCGTTGGCGACATAGCCCGCGAAATAGCTGAGAGCGCCCAGCTTTGCGCCCAGCGTATAGGCTTCGAAGGTATTGGGCGTCATCCGGTTGTCCTGCGGATTGACTTCGGGCTGGTTGATGAGCTGGCGATAGCCGGTGAATTCCTGGCCCCACAGCTTCAGCTTGCCGTAGGCTTGGCCCAGCACCGTGTAGCCGTATGCGCCAGGGGCCAGCAGAAACGTACCGTCGGTTTGCGCCGACGCGGCGAAGGGCTGCGAGGTGTAGCCGACGACGCCGAAGCGGACAGCATCGAAGAACCAGCCGGTCTCGTAGCCGACCCAGCCGCCGCCTGCCCAGGCGACGTTGTTGGGCGGGCCGGGATTGGTGCGGTCGAAATAGTAGCTGCGCAGATGAACGGTTACGGTCGCGTCGTCGTAGATACCCTTCTGCAGCGCCTGGCCGAAATCGTCGGCGCGAACCGGCGCTCCCATCGACAGGATCGCGGTCGACAGAACGGCCGCAATGGATGCCTTCACGCCAGATGTCGACTGCGCGTCGAGTCCCATCGACAGACTCTCCCCTTGCGGGCAGGTCTATCGCCTATGGCGGCTCCCGTCATCTCGACCGAGCGCCCCGCCCAGCCAGTCGAAACGGGGCTCGAGGCTCTGCCCGACGATGGCGAGAGCCGACGCTTCGTCGGGCGCGGCCTGGATGGCGCGCATCAGGCGGGCGTTGCCGCGGCGCAGGAAGAGGTTGCCCGTGTCGACCGGCCGCCTTCAGAATCTCGCGGACAGCATCGAACGTCGCGACGCCGATCTACATGGCTCGTCCTTCCTGGTTGTTCGGCTCAGCGTGGCCGATCTTCAGGGATTGCCGCAGCGATTGGCTTTCTCGAGAGCGTCGCCTCCTGCGCCGCTGCCCGGTCCGCCATAGATGCTCCAATAGGTCACGTCGACGGCGCGCTCGGACGTCTGACGGATATCGTACACGCCCAGCGCCGAGCCTGTCGGGGCGGTGACGCTCACCGTCGCGCGACGTTCCGACGGATAGATCGACGGCGTCACGGTGAGCAGCGGAGACCGCTCCCGTTCGACCAGGCAGTTCGCCATCGCGTCGTAGGACACCCGGTAGGTGGCGGTCCAGGCCGGCGCCTTTTGCGCAAGCCCGCCCGGCGACTGGCAGGCCGCCAGCGCCGAAAGCGCCGCGATGCCGAACACGGTTCTGCAATTCATGGAGCGATGGTGTACCGGCCGGCGAAGTTTCTCAACGATGACGTGGACAGATCGAACTGGCGGGAAACCTTTTCGCGCCTTTCTGCCTCGGCGCCGCCATCGTACAGTGGATTGTACGAGTGCGGGCCTGAGGCACAGCGTTAGTTGGACGACATCGGCTCATCCGTCGGCTGCATCGGTTGCATATCTGGCTGGATCGAAGTCGGCGCGGAGCATGGCCTCGTCGCGCCGAGGATAGAAACACTGTCTCACCCATGATCACGCCCCGCGGGATCACATCCATTCCACCACGGAGGATTGAAGCGCCCCCGGACGGCCGACAGTCAGGGGTTCCGTCCAGGAAGCGAACGTGAAAAGGCCCACCGGCTGGACGGTGTCGAGTTCGGCGTCCTCGAGGTCGCGGGCAATGACAACGAGAAAGAGCGGCACATCGGATCCGGGCGCACCGAACGGACGCGGCGTCGAGAACGAGGTGCCGACGCTTTGCACCAGGACCGGACGCGCGCTCTCCGTCACCCGGACCAGGCCCTTGAG
>DATHNU010000121.1:0-5751 GCA_035485695.1 Reyranella sp.
TCACGCGCATCCTGCGCGCCTATGTGGGCCCGCGCGTGCCGATGTCGTTCATGGGCTGCTACGACATGAACCGCAACGACGAGATGCGATTAAAGGCGTTTCTCGAACGCGTGCGCGCGACCTATTCGAACTGGTAGAGGCTGGGGGCGCGCCACTCAGTGGCGCGTCTTCTCATATGGAGCGCGGACCTCCAGGTCCGCTCAAGAACATGATGCGGACCTGGAGGTCCGCGCTCCAAGACGCGCCACTCAAGCGCGGAGGTTACTCCGCGCGCAGTGCAGCGCCCGGAGAAATCCTACTCCGCCGCCTGCCGGCTGGCGTAATGGCGGGTCTGCTCGGTCTCGCCGTGCGCGGCTAGAAGCTCGAGCAACATGCGGCGCATTAAAAGGCCCGGCTGGTCGGACGGCATGTGGCGCTCGACGCCCGAATTCATATCGAGCGGCACATCGAAGTCGGTGCCCTCCAGCACCTCGCGGTCTTCTTCGGTCACCCGCCGGTCGAAGGCGATGATGTCGGCCGCCGTGGCCTGCGCTTCGGTGTCGTTGCGGAAGCAGAATTGCACAACCTGGCACGATCCGTCGGCGATCGGCGTCGCCGCGGTGACGATGATGTGGTCGAGGCCGTTGGGATAGCGGATCTGCAGGCGGCGCAGGAAGGGCATGTACCAGTGCGCCGTGATGTGGCGGACAGTGAAGGCGCTGTCGTCACGCAGGTTCTTCTTCTGCAGCTCGGTGTTGAAGACGGGGACGTCGGAGCGGGCGACGAAGCCATGGTCGAAACGCTCGATGATGGGTTGCGGCGGATTGGGATCGTTGATGTCGCCGAAGGTCCGGCGATGGACGAAGTGGATGTGGGCGTTGTCGAAGCTGTTTTCCATCAACCGGAAGCCCGCGCAGTTCCAGGGCTCGTAGAACTGGTCGATGCGGCGATAGGCGGGATCGCTCTCCTCGGGCCAGTCGGGAATCGGCGCCAGCGGCTCGTCGAGCGCCACCCAGACATGGCCATAGCGTTCCGTGCACGCGAAGGTCTCGACGGCAGTACCTTTCAATCCGCCGGAGTCGGGCCGTTGCGGCACGCGCACACAGGTGCCGCGGCCGTCATAGGCCCAGCCGTGATAGGGGCAGACAAGGGCGTTGCCATCGACCCAACCCTTGCTGAGCTGGGCCGAGCGGTGCGGACAACGGTCCGCCATGGCCGCGTATCGGCCGCTGCCGTCCTTCCACAGGACGATCCTCTCGTCGAGCAAGGTGAAGGGTTGCGGTCCCTGGTCGACCAGGGCCGCCGGCATCACCGGATACCAGAAGCGGCGCAAGACGGGCTGTCGGGTGGCAAGCATCGCTGATGTCCCTCTACTCGGCCGCCGATGCCAGGATCTGTCGAACCGGCCCACCGCGCCGCACCTCCGCCTCGCCGTGCTCCGCCAGCACCTTCGCCAGCAAGCGGCGCATTTCCAGGCCGGGCCGGTCGGTCGGCATGTGCAGTTCGCCGGCCAGTGACAACGGCACATCGTCGTCGCAGGCCGCCAGGATGGCCATGTCCTCGTGCGTGACCTGGCGGTCGAACTTGATCAGGTTCTCGGCCGGCGCGTCGGCTTCGCTGTCGCTGCGCAGCAGGAACTGGATGACCTGCGACCGGCGGTCGTCGATCGGCGCGGTCAGGGTCATGATGATGTGCACCAGGCCGTTGGGATAGGTCACCTTCATCTTGCGCGAGAAGGGCATCCACCAGGTCTTCTCGTACTGCCGGATGGTGCGGTCCGAGGCGATGCCGAGGTTCGCCTTCTGAATGTCGGGGTTCTTCACCGGCACGTCGGCATACATGACGAAGCCCGCCGGATGCGGTTCGAGGCGCGGCTGCACCGGTTCGGGCTCGTCGACAATGCCGAAGCTCTCTTTGTGCACGAAGGCGAAATGGGCGTTGTCGAAACTGTTCTCCATGATGCGCAGCCCCGGCGCATCCCACGGCTCGTAGAACTCGAAGACGCGGCGATAGGCGGGGTCGTCGTACTCGGGCAGCTCGGGGATGTCGCGCAACGGCTCCTCGAGTGCCACCCACACCACGCCATGGCGTTCGCTGCAGCGGAACGCCTCGACGGTGATGCCCTTGCCGGGATCGCCATCCGGCCGCTGCGGGATGCGCACGCATCGCCCGTCGCCGGCATAGGTCCAGCCATGATAGGGGCAGACGATGTTGCCGCCATCGAGCCAGCCCTGGCTCAGCCTGGCAGTGCGATGGCAGCAGCGATCGATCAGTGCCGCGGCCTTGCTGTCGGCGTCGCGGAACAGGACCAGCTTCGTCCCGAGCAGGGTAAAGGGCGCCGGCGCGTCGGTCAGGCGATCGGCTGGAATGACCGGGTACCAAAAGCGGCGCAGGACCTTCTGCTGGGTGACGAGCATCGTATCTCCTGGCGTTCTAGCCGTGCCTGAAGCGTGCCATTCGATAGGGCTCTTGCGCCAGCATTGATGAGAATTTAACCCTGCCCATGAATTAGGCAGGCCGCCCGACCGCCGGGCAGGCAGCGGTAAAAGCCTTCATCTTTCCCGGATTCAGCAGGCCGAGCGGGTCGTTCTGCCGCTTGAAGGCGAGTTGTGCCTCGTCGATGGTTTTCATGCCGCCATCCTCCAGGATGAAGGTGTGGGGATCGGCCACGGGGCAACCCGTCGCCTCCAGCCAGGCAATGATCTCGTAGAGTCGTTGCTCGCTCGTGAAGCGCACGAGCTGCAGGCCGAAGGCCGCAACATGGCCGTCGACGCGCGTGAACTCCAGATGCATCGGGGTTTCGTCGCCGAACGAGGCGACGGTGCGGGCGATCTTGTCGAGATAGTCGGGTCCGTCGAACAGGCACTGCAGATAGGTGATCGTGCGGTCGGCCTTGAGTGCCCACAAGGTGGTGTGGTTCCAGGTGAACTCGTAGAGCGGCGGAATGTCTTCGCCATCGCCGCCGGCCGCGCGCTCGAACACGATCTTTCCGTCGCTGTCTTTCGCCAGCATGGCGAACGCCTCGCGTGAAGGATCGGCGATCAGGCAAAGCGCGACGGCCTGGCCGGTTGGAAGATGGGTCAGCAGCGGCTTGAAATACTGCGCGGCACCCCAGTCGAAAGCCGAGATCAGCTTTTTGGTGATGCCGTCGGCCTCGCCCAGCGCGTTGCCGAAGGAAGCGGCGCGGCCGATATCGTCGAAGGCAACGATCGCCTCGTGCCACGGCCAGGCGCGCGCCAGTGGGATGTCCAGCTCGGTGATGATGCCATTGGTGCCATAGGCATGGATGGCCTGCATGACCGCATCGCCGCTCAGTTGCAGGACGCGCGGCTTTTCCTCCATGGTGATCACGCGCAGTCCCAGGACATTGCCGCGGCTGCGCAGGCCGCCGAACTGGATCGAGCCCACGCCACCCGAACCGCCGGCGATGAAGCCGCCGATGGTCGCCGTGCGCCGCGTCGAGGGATGGAAGCGAAGCTCCCAGCCCTGCGGCAGGCTGTGGGCTTCGAGATCGCCCAGCTTGAGGCCGGCCTGCACGCGCGCGACCCCGTCCTCCAGCGACAGGAACCGGTCGAGGCGGCCGAGATCGAGCACGACGCCGCCCTCGAGCGGCATCGCCTGGCCGTAATTGCCGGTGCCGGCGCCGCGCGGCGTCACCGGGATGCGGCGCGCGTGGCAATAGGCGAGGATGCGCACGACCTCGTCCTCGTTGGCCGGGCAGACCACGAGATCGCCGCGCACACCCTTCAGCCGCTCGTTCAGCACCGGCGAATACCAGAAGAAATCGCGACTCTTCTGGCGCACCAGCGCGCGGTCGGTGATGCATTCGATCGGCGCCAGATCGGCTGCGACCCCTTGCCAGTCGATCGCCTTCATGCCGCCGTCCATCGGCTCATCTTTCCCGGATTGAGCAGGCCTTGCGGATCGGCCTCGCGCTTGAAGGCGAGCTGCAGGTCGGCCGACAGCACGCGCGCGCCCTTGTCCTCCAGGATGTAGCTGTGGGGGTTGGACAGCCGGATGCCGAGCGTCTCCATGCCGCGCACGATTTCCCACAGCCGCGCCGCGTCGCTGTAGCGTACGACCTGCAGCGACGAGCAGTTGGTGCGGCCCTGGCGGCGCTGGAACTCGGCGTGTGCCATGACCTCCTCGCCGAACATCTCGTGCGAGGCGATCAGGGCTTCGACGTTGGCGCCCAGCGGAAAGATCGTCTGCAGGTAGGTGACGGTCTTGTCGACCTTGAGCGCCTGCAGGGTCGTGTGGTTCCAGGTGTATTCGTAGAGCGGCGTGACGGCGCGATCTTCGACATAGCGCCGCTCGAGCGTGATGGCGCCGCCGCGCGCGCGGACAAGGTCGTGTACCGTCGCGGCGTTGCCGGCCGCCACCATGATCATGACGATGTGGCGGCCTTCGAGGAGCACGCCGTCTTCCAGGCCGTGGAAATAGCGAGGCAAGGGCCACGCCATCAGGCTGTCGAGCCTGAGGAAGATGCCGTCCGACTCGCCCAGCGTCTGGGCGAAATGCGCCGCCGCGGCGAAGTCGTCGAACGCCGCCACCATCTCGACCCAGGGATAGGCGGGCGCCAGCGCAAGCTCGACCTCGACGACGATGCTGGTGGTCCCGTAGGCGTGCAGCGCTTTGCCGATATCGGCGCCGCGCAGCTCGATCAGCCTCGGCACGGCCTCGCAGGTCACGACCTTCAAGGCCAGCACCGAGCCCGCATCGCGCAGTTGCCCGTAACGGATCGAACCCACGCCGGCGGCGCCGCCGCAGACATAGCCGCCGACGGTCGCCTGCCGGCGGGTCGACGGGAACATGCGCAGTTCCCAGCCCTGCTTCTGGCAAAGCACGTCGGCGTCGCCCAGGCGCACGCCGGCCTCGAAGCGGCCGCGGCCGCGCTCGACCCAGAGCGTGCGATCGAGCCGCGCCATGTCGAGCAGCACGCCGCCCTGCAGCGGCACCATCTGGCCGTAATTGCCGGTGGCGCCGCCGCGCACCACCAGCGGCACGCCGAAGTGGGCGCAGGCGGCGGCGACACGCACGACCTCGTCAACGCTCCGCGGCACCACGATGAGGTCGGCCGCCTTGCCGTCGAGCTCGGCCTTCAGGATCGGCGAATACCAGTAGAAGTCGCGGCTGCGCAGGCGCACTGCACGGGGTGGTCGATCAGCTCCAGCCCGTCGAGCGCAGCGCGAAAGGCAGGATCGGCTGCTGGAGTCACGCCGGAGCGCCCAAGAGCCCGTCGAGCTCGCGATAGTCGGGCAGGGAGGTGTCGATGGCCCGCCCGCCGCGCAGCACGATGCGGTCGGCCTGGCTGCGCGACAGCATCTCCGACATGAAGCGGGCCGAGAGCAGCACCAGATCGGCCGGCGCGCCCACCTTCAGGCGGCCGTGCTCCGCAAGCCCCATCACGTCGGCCGGCACGGACGTGAACGATGTCGGCCATTCGCCGAACGGATGGTCGAGATGGGCGATGCGCGTGGCCTGGGTCATGACCTCGAGCATGTCGTGATCGCCGAAGGCATAGAACGGGTCGCGGCAATTGTCCGAGGCGATCGACACCGGAATGCCCTCGCCGCGCAGCTCGTGCAGCAAGGTGATGCCGCGCCAGCGCGGCGTGCGCCCGCTGGTGCGGCCATGCAGGTACATGTTGCACATCGGCAGGCTGACGATGGCGATGCCGGCCTGGGCGACGGCGCGCAGGGTCTCGGTCACGAACTCGTCGGGCTGCATGGCAAGCGAACAGCAATGGCCGCACTGCAGCCGGCCCTTGAA